>CANIBZ010000005.1 GCA_947466425.1 Flavobacteriales bacterium | reverse complement strand
TAATAATGGGTACCTCAATTGTTGGAAACCAACTAACATTAAAGACCTAGAACTAAAACAGTCACAAGCAGTTCGAGATCATAATTTGAATAGTAAAAAGAAACGCTTGAAAGGGAGGTCCCCACTTCAATTTAGAGCCTTGCTGAATAGAAATTATAATACTCCTCTTTATCAACTTGAACTCAAACCTAGAAATCCTTCACAACCAAGAAATAAAACTTTAAATTTGTCTAATTAACCATGAGGATGATAGTAAAAGTGACAACCTAAATCAGGCAAGGACAATTCCTAATTCCTACTTCGTAATTCCTACTTCGTAATTTGAACTTCGTTTTTTTACCGAAGGTTTGATCACGCAGTGATTGATCTGAAAGATTGATTGCTTAGCAATTGATCACCGAAGGTGATTGCTGTTAATTCAATCCTCCTTCACAAGATAAATCGAACGACCAAGATTGTCTCTTAAAAGATAAACGCCATTATTTAAATGCTTCAAGTCCAGAACAACGGAGTTGCCAAAAACATTCTGAGAAAGAATCTTTCTGCCGCATAAATCGAATATTTCAAAAGACTCTCGTGGGCCTTCCCAAGAAACGGATACACGATCTGTAAACGGATTCGGAAATGCTTTGGTCGTTAGTACCTGCTCATCCACGCTTGTTGAAACCGCAATCAGCGGCTTACACAATGTGGCTATACAACCGTTCGATGCTGTGGCTTCGATGCATACTTGATAAACGCCTGATGAAACAAACGTGTGATTTATTGTAACTCCGCTTCCCAAGCCGCCATCACCGAAATTCCATTGCCAGTCAATGAACCCAGAACTGCTGCAACCAAAAGAATACTCCAAGTTATTTCCTGTGGAAGTAGAAATGAAATCAACGGGAGGAACAGGCAATACAGTAAAGTTTACCCCGAAATCGGCACTGACGAAATTGGGATTGCTAGAGCGAATTCTCATTCTGTAATTCGTTCCCGGTGCCGTTCCATTTGGAATAGTGCAATTAATAAGGCCTCCTGTTGTGCTTGATATACTTCCAATCTCTTGAAACGCTGAGAAATTTCCCAATGCATCTGACAATTCAACGGTGAAAATATTACCGGAATTGAATGTTCCCGTAGCACCATAATTCACATCGAACGAAGACCCCGGGCAAAAAGATATTCCACTTACACCGGTAATCTGAGTACTTACATTTCCAGCGTTTCCAGCCGCTGTAACTTTCAATTCATCAACGGCAAAAGCAGGATCAGCTGCGCTAAACGATTGCTGGTTCACAAAACGAAAACCAAATCTTATTTGCGATTGGTTGTCCCACTGCGGATTGGTGAGTGATGCCAAAGTCCAGTTTGGAGAATTGTAATAGGACCCCGATTGAAGGTTCCAAGTTAATCCTCCGTTCAGACTGTAATAAACTTCTCCATAATTGGAAACAGACCCACTGCACAGCCAATAAAATGAAAATGAAACTCCCGTTTGGCCGAGTGTAGAAACATCTGCCGACATTTTAGCGAAATACGTTTCATCGCCGTTGCAAAGTAAACCACCATCACTGGCTTGAAAGGAGGTGCAGCTCACGCCACTGTTCAAAGCATCTGTGCTCGCAATGTGCATATAGCCACTCTGCGGATAGCCGGTTATAGAGGCAGGTTGATTGCTCGTATTAGGAATAGAAACATCAAAGCCAACGCAAGATTCTACAAAGGTTCCTCCTGCATAAACGGAATTCACTAACCATTGGTTGTATCCACCCACAGCGGAACTCATATCGGGAGTATTGACGAAAAAACTCCCGAATCCCGAATTAAAGTTCTCCGAATAAAGCACTGTTTGTGAAAACGCTAAAGAAGAAAGGGTAGAGAGTAAAATCAAAAGGAAGTGTCTCATAGTCTTGATGTTAAGGTGACACTAATATAATATCAAATTTGAAATTGCGGGAAACATTTTAACGAATCACTTCCGGCTTCACCCCGCGATAAGAATCCGGCATCATACCAACATCAGCACCAATGTAGGTCGGGTCGCAGTAGATGTAATCGTTTCCGTTGTATTGAATAATGGCGTCTGAATTTTTCTGCTCCTTTAATCGCACCGCCATGGCTACGTGACCAGGATAATTCAATCCTATGGTCTCAACTCCCACCAATTCTGTGACAAGCGCATTCAATAAAAACGTGCGGTCTTCACAGTCGGCAAATGGATAAGCCAAGACTTCTTCAGGGATACAGAATTTTTCATGTTGAAATTGATCCTGGTCGGTTTTGTATGGAATGCTTTGACAAACCAAAGCATATAAATAGCGGACTTTTTCGCGCTCACTTCCGCATGACGCAAGTTTTGCATCCAATGCTTTGTGCAATCTTTCTTTGAATGAAGCCGGTAAAGGTTGTCCGAAATAATAATCCAATTCGGTTTGAGGTATTGTCGCGTCGAAGGTGGTGCGATACGTTAAATAGGGAAGAGTTACGTGCTCAGTATTTCGATTAAACTTAAAATCGAATCCGCGTTCAGTCCATTGTTCAGGAAACTTGGCTGAAGGTGTATTTGCTAAAGTGAAAATGTTTTTCGCACCTTCATGCTGTGAAGAATACGTGTACAATGCACTCGGTGATTTCTCTTCCAAAACAAAATAGTTGTTTCCCTTGAATTCAAAATACGATTTTCTGTAAAGCATGTCCTTAAAGGGAAGCGTGAGAACAATCTGATTTTCACCATACATAATCCGCGCGTCATATCCCATTTGAACCAACGTAAACCACAAGAATAAATTCTGATTGTTTTTACTCGAGAAATTGTTTTTCGCTACCGCTTGAACCATCTGGTAAACTCCCCAATCTGAAAGTCCAAATTCACTTTTCTGATGATTGAAATACGCCAACATCAAATCATATTCTTTCTCTGAACAACTCTTCCAATACGCCGTAATTGAACTCGGATCTGGATTGCCTTTCAACGTCGGCCACTTACTCGCAATCAATAACATCTTCCACTCGTTCCCAAACAAACTCTCATTCTGAAATTGAAACGCTTTGTTAAATGCTAATTCCTGTGGAATCTCCTCCGGAAGGTCCTGCGGAAGGTCCTTTGGAAGCTCTTGCGAAGCACCTTCGGAACGACCTTGCGGCGCATCTTGAAACGGGTCCTGCGGAAGCTCTTGCGAAGCACCTTCAGAACGACCTTGCGGCGCATCTTGAAACGGGTCCTGTGGAAGCTCTTGCGAAGCACCTTCGGAACGACCTTGCGGCGCATCTTGAAACGGGTCCTGTGGAAGCTCTTGCGAAGCACCTTCGGAACGACCTTGTGAAACATCTTGTATCACATCTTGCTCTGCATCCTGCTCCGCATCAGGCTTAAACACCGGCGGTGCCGTGGGCTTCGGCTTTTCACTTGACGGTTTTGAAGGAAAAAGATCTTCTCGCTTCCAATTGCCTTCCAACATCTTCGCAAAGGCCTTGTCGTGCGCCGTTCTCAGCGAGTCCATCTCGCGATTGACTTTCTGTTCAAACTGATTCATTTCTTTTTCTCTCTGCTGTTTGAATTTCTCGAAATCAGAAATTTGTCCGTGAGAGAGAACAGAGAATAAAGAAATTGAAATTATAAGAAGAAGAGATTTAATCATGATTAAAG
Source organism: Flavobacteriales bacterium (assembly GCA_947466425.1). Lineage (GTDB taxonomy): Bacteria > Bacteroidota > Bacteroidia > Flavobacteriales_D > Sanyastnellaceae > CAIZGX01. Next base: position 78,489 of record CANIBZ010000005.1, on the reverse strand, counting down.
ATAATCACATCGGGGTGAATAATCATTCATCCAAAAAAAATGCCGACATTTCGTCGGCATAATTTTCGCGGAAAGGGGGGGATTCGAACCCCCGGTACAGTTTCCCGTACGACAGTTTAGCAAACTGTTGGTTTCAGCCACTCACCCACCTTTCCTAACGGCTGATCCTCTTTTACGAGGATTGCAAATGTAAACCGACATTCCTATATTTCAAATTTTTTTTCTAATCCTTCCCGAAGTGCTCCTTCAACGCTGAATAGACCTTGTGCGTAGGCAATCCCATGACATTGAAATAACTTCCTTCCAAATTCACTATTCCAACCAAACCAATAAAATCTTGAGCGCCATAACTTCCTGCTTTATCGGAGGGTTTGTAATGCTCAATGTAATGACGAAGCTCAGCTTCACTCATCTCGGCAAAGGTCACCTTCGTGCAATCGGTAAACGAATGTTTCCATGTGGAAGTGGAGATGCACACACCCGTATACACTTCATGACTTCTTCCACTCAATTGCTTCAGCATACTTAATGCTTCTTCGAAGTCTGCTGGTTTATTCAACAATGCCCCTTCAACATGAACCACCGTATCTGCGGTAATCACTAACTCATTCGCTTCAGCCGTTTCCAACAGTGCCTCCGCTTTCCGTTCTGCTAAACGCTGCGCCACTTCCGTCAAAGGCCAGGCAGGGTCAATGCTTTCATCTACATCCGATACACGAACTTCAAACGTTAGTCCCATGCCAGCCAACAATTCCTTCCTTCTCGGAGAGCCCGATCCCAAGACTAACTTGTAGTTGTTCAACAACGGTAATAATTCTTCCATGACTACAAATTTACATCGTAAATTTGCGCGCATGCATCAATTAGTTCTTATCCTCGACTTCGGTTCGCAAGTCACGCAACTCATTGCACGTCGCTTGCGCGAGCACAACGTTTACTGTGAAATAAAACCTTGGAACAAGGTGACTTCCATACCAGAAAATTGTGTTGGAGTTATTTTATCTGGAAGTCCATTCAGCGTTCATCAAGAAGGGGCGCCGCTACCTGCGGTTTTCGATATTAATCCGAATTTACCCATGTTGGGAATTTGCTACGGCGCTCAGCTGATGGCACAATTGAACGGAGGAAAAGTTGAGCGCAGCACACACCGCGAATACGGTCGTGCGAACCTAATTAGTCATCAAGCAAGTCACGTTCTATTTCAAGAAATTCCCGACAATTCACAAGTGTGGATGTCGCACGGAGATACCATTACAGGCCTGGGCGAAAACATGGATATCATCTGTAGCACAGAGAATGTGAAAGTGGCAGGATATGCCTTCAGAGACAGACCTGTCTTCGGAGTGCAATTTCATCCTGAAGTTTTCCATTCCACCGACGGTGGAACCATGTTGAAGAACTTCGTAGTGAATGTTTGCGGTTGCAAACAAGACTGGACGCCTGCTTCTTTCGCCGACGAAACCATTGCCGATCTGAAAGTTAAATTAGGCGACGATAAAGTAATCCTTGGTCTAAGCGGCGGCGTAGACAGCAGCGTTGCTGCAGTGCTTATTCACAAAGCCATTGGAAAAAACTTATACTGCATTTTCGTGAATAACGGATTGCTTCGCAAAGATGAATACGAAAGCGTTCTCGACAGCTATATGCATTTAGGTTTGAACGTAAAAGGCGTCGATGCAAGCGATATGTTCTATGACGCCTTGAAAGGGTTGTCAGATCCAGAAGCGAAGAGAAAAGCAATCGGCAAAACATTCATCGATGTATTTGATGCGGAAAGCAAATTAGTAGAAGGCGCGAAATGGCTCGGACAAGGAACCATCTATCCAGATGTGATTGAATCGGTTTCTGTTTCAGGAGGTCCTTCGCAAACAATCAAGAGTCACCACAATGTAGGCGGACTTCCTGATTACATGCAGCTTTCGTTGGTTGAACCGCTTCGCTTGCTGTTCAAAGACGAAGTAAGAAGAGTAGGGCGCGAGCTTGAAATTCCAAATGCAATTTTATCTCGTCACCCGTTCCCAGGTCCAGGCCTAGGTATTCGAATTTTAGGAGACATTACCCGCGAAAAAGTGCGCGTGCTTCAAGAAGTAGATGCCGTTTGGATCAACGGATTGAAAGAAGCGAATCTCTACGATTCAGTATGGCAAGCGGGCGCAATCCTCCTTCCCGTGCAGAGTGTGGGTGTTATGGGCGATGAGCGCACGTATGAAAATGCAGTGGCATTACGTGCTGTTACAAGCACAGACGGTATGACCGCAGACTGGGCTCATTTGCCTTATGAATTCTTAGCGAAAGTGAGCAACGACATCATCAATAAAGTGAAAGGAGTGAATCGCGTGGTCTATGACATAAGCAGTAAACCACCCGCAACGATAGAATGGGAATAAAAATTCTTACCTTTATATCAATAAAAGATATTTGAATGGAATTAACTCGGACGTTTTTTTTAAGAAAACTGTTGTTGCTTTTTGTAATAATTTTTTCTGCAAGTTTTTCCTTCGGGCAGAATTGCGAGAATTATCACATGGTTTCAAGCGGAGAAACACTCTTTGGAATTTCAAAAAAATATAGCTTAACTGTTGCTCAGGTTGAATCACTAAATCCCGGCTTAACCGCAGCTTTGAACGTTGGACAGAAGATTTGTTTACCAGCTGAAGCCAAAGTCGAAGTTCCAGTTTTACCAGTCATAGACTCTTCATTTGTTGAAGTTGTTCAACTTGATGGGGATTCTTCGAATGTGCCTATTCAAGTTCCTGATAGTCTTGCGCCAAAGAAAAAGGACATGTATTCCATTGCTTTGTTATTGCCGTTTTCAAGTTTTAAGGTAAGTTCAGATTCCTTGGATCAGCGCTCTGCTAAGCTTCGTTCCGTGGCGATTAACATGTACAGAGGTGCAGTTATGGCGAAAAATGCTATGAACAAAAATGGCGTTCGAGCATCGATTAGTATTTACGATGTAGGAAATAGCACTGCGAGTGGCACAAGGGCTGTTGAACGATTAGAAGCAAATGATGTTGATTTAGTTATTGGTCCGTTGTTCAATGATCCCTTGGTTGAAGTTGCGAATTGGGTAAGCGGTAGAAACTCACATTTGGTTGTGCCCATAAAGATTACCAATAAGATTTTATTGTTGTCTGAACACATGAGCAAAGCTTATCCAGGATCCAATTCACAATGGTATTATTTAGCTGGCTATGCAAAACGGGAGTTTCCAAATGCAATAATTGTAGGTGCTTACGGAAAGGGAAAAGATGATTTTTCAATGGCTGCAGCAAGGGCCGGATTCGCCGATGGTGGACTGGATTCGCTAATTATGTTCGATTTAACGAATGGAGCTGTTAAACTCAACGAATTCGTAAAAGGTCAAAGTAAAAAGGTGGTTGTTTTAGACATGAACTCCGATAAAAAGTTAAGCTCCTCTGTTTCTTCGGCACTAACAGGTTTAGATATAAATATTATTGGTGGGGATAGTTATGCTTCCGATGATAAATTGAAATCAGATTCGAAGGGTTCATCTAAAGTATCCGGAACCAAGTCGGTGATGCTAGATTATTACAACATGGACCACTTGAAGTGGATTGCGCAATACAGAAAAAACTTTAGAGCTGAGCCCGATGAGTATTCTGCAATTATGCACGATGTTATATTGTTCTATGGAACAGGTCTGAAGATGTTCGGAACGGATTTGAACAATCATTTAAACGAAGTCGAGTGCTCGGGATTAATATTCATGGGATTCGATTTTTTTAAAACAGGACCAAAGACAGGATATGAGAACGCATACGTGAACGTGGTTCAAAAAATGAACGGAAGATGGGGATTGAAGAACAAATCGAAATAAACTTAACTCCGTTTCAGAAAAAGGTAGTTAACGATTTATTGGAAATTCAAGACAGTATTTGTGCGGCATTGGAAACCATAGACGGGGCCGATTTTCACGAAGATATTTGGAATCATACTGGCGGTGGAGGCGGAAGAACGCGTGTTCTTAACGGATCTTTATTTGAGAAAGGGGGTGTTAATTTTTCAGCCGTTACGGGACCCGTTCCGCCCATGATGAGAGACCGCATGCATCCTGATGCGAAGACTTTTTTCGCAACCGGAGTGTCGCTGGTTATTCATCCATTTTCCCCTCACGTTCCCATCGTTCACATGAACGTGCGCTATTTTGAAAGCGATGCGGGAGATCAATGGATAGGGGGAGGAATTGATTTAACTCCGATATACGTTAATCAAGATCAGCGCGATTTTTTTCATGCAGAAATGAAAAACGTTTGTGATACACACGGAATGAATCACGAAGAATTTAAGTTGTGGGCCGACAAGTATTTCTTCATTCCACACAGAAAAGAAACACGCGGTGTAGGTGGAATTTTCTATGACTATCAGAAGCCTTCCGAACAGAAATCAATGGAAGAACTTTGGGCGTTTAACAATGCCGTAGGTCACACTTTCAATAAGGCATATCTACCGATTGTTGAAGCCAATATGAACTTGGAGTATGCCGAGCAACAGAAGCAATGGCAATTGCTTCGCAGAGGCAGATATGTTGAATTTAATTTGGTTTGCGATAAAGGAACACTCTTCGGTCTTCAAACCGGAGGAAGAACAGAAAGTATTCTCATGAGCCTTCCAAAATTCGCGTCCTGGGAATACGACTTTCAAGTCGAACCGAATTCTCCAGAAGAACATACCTTAAATATTTTGCGTTCCCCCATCGCGTAGCGTCATCCGCTTGCGGTCATCAATCGCTTAAAGGCGATTGTCGACCATCTTCACACCAGGGAATCCCGCTTGATTAAATTTGAAGTCTCCGTCGTTTATAGCAGGATTCGCTTTGAAGTTTTTAATCTTGTAGGTTACATCTGCATTCTCGCGTGTCTTCACATTCACCTTCACCAATTCCATTTTCGATTTGTCTACATATAACGTTACAGTGTGGAACGATTTGGATTTAGGGTTTATCGGGTATAGAGCAATTTCGTAACAAGCAATGCCGTCAATTGTAGCGTTAGTGTTTTTCATTTCATGCTTGAAGTCTTTGTTCCAGATGGTATACATCTCTGAAGGGTCGAATCCGCCATCTTTTACATCGGCGAGATTATCGATTGAACAAGAGTTCGATTTTTTATTGTAGGTCCAAACAGTCGCGCCGTCGCAATAAACGGAATAGTCTGGAAGGGCGAGTTGATATTTTTTTCCTTTTACTTTAACAGTGCCGTTTTGTTTGGTCACTTTTCCAGTTTTTGGATTGCTTAATTCAGAACTGAAGTCTGAAGAGGTGGTTGCCCACGATTTAGCTTTCGTGGAAATTTTATCTAAAATTTCTTTAGAAGTCTGTGCTTGAAGAGAGAACGTTGCAAGAAGTGCGAAAGCAAGAAGTAGATTTTTCATTTTGTTTTTTTATTAATCACGCAGGTTTTTCAAGAACTGTTCCAAAGATATCTCGTCGGGTATTAAAACCTTCCGAGCCTTACTTCCTTCGAATGGGCCAATAAGTCCTGCAGCTTCCAATTGATCAATCAAACGGCCTGCTCTGTTATAACCCAATTTTAGTTTGCGTTGAAGAAGAGATGCCGATCCTTGTTGACTTAACACAATGACCTTGGCTGCTTCTTCAAACAAAGAATCACGTTCCGAGTTGTCAAAATTACCTATTTCCATTGAATTTTCATCAGCAACTTCAGGAAGATGGAAAGCATGGGCATATCCTTGCTGACTTCCGATGAATTCGGTTATGGCCTGTACCTCAGGCGTGTCAACGAATCCGCATTGCAAACGAATGAGTTCATTACCTGTGCTCAATAATAGATCTCCGCGTCCAATTAATTGATCGGCACCACCTGCATCGAGAATGGTGCGCGAGTCTATCTTAGACGTTACACGGAACGCTATACGCGCTGGGAAGTTCGCTTTGATAGTTCCGGTAATAATGTTCACCGAAGGGCGCTGAGTGGCAATGATTAAGTGAATACCAATGGCACGAGCCAATTGCGCTAAACGTGCGATCGGTGTTTCCACCTCTCGACCTGCGGTCATAATTAAATCGGCAAACTCATCTACTACCAATACTATGTATGGAAGGTAGCGGTGACCGTTGTTCGGATTTAATTTTCTTGAAATAAATTTCGCGTTGTATTCCTTAATTGTTCTGCACTCCGCTGTTTTCAAAAGTTCGTAGCGTTCATCCATTTCAACACACAATGAATTCAAGGTCTTCACGGCCTTGCTAGTGTCGGTAATAATGGCTTCCGCTTCGTCAGGAAGTTTCGCTAAGAAGTGTCTTTCAATTTTATTGAAAAGAGTGAGCTCAACTTTCTTGGGGTCGACTAATACAAACTTCACTTGGGAAGGATGCTTGCGATACAGCAAGGAAACCAGGATAGCGTTCAATCCAACAGACTTACCTTGTCCAGTAGCACCGGCCATAAGTAAGTGAGGCATTTTCGTTAAGTCGGTTACGAAGATGTCGTTCGAAATGGTTTTTCCCAAAACCAAAGGAAGCTCCATGTCGGCATTTTGAAACTTGTCGCTTGCAATCAACGAACGCATCGAAACGACGTCGGGTTTACTGTTTGGAACTTCAATACCTATCGTTCCTTTTCCAGGAATAGGCGCTATGATACGAATACCCAATGCAGCAAGCGAAAGCGCAATATCGTCTTCCAAACTTTTGATTTTGGAAATACGCACTCCAGGTGCTGGAACGATTTCATAGAGCGTTACGGTAGGCCCTATGGTAGCCTTAATCTTGGCAATCTCAATCTTATAATGATTGAGCGTTTCAATAATTCTGTTTTTATTTTCTTCTAGTTCTTCCTTCGAAATCTGAGGTCCATTGCCTCCGTAATTCTGAAGTAAATCTATTGATGGAAGCTGGTAACGTGAGAGGTCGAGCTTCGGATCGTACTCTCCGAATTCAGTGCTTTCAATTTCTTCAGAGCTCAATTCCTCCGCTTTAACGGTTGGTGCTATTTCAATTCCTAAATCGCCCATATCATCATCTTCGAAAATGGTTGAATTTCCTGAGGATGTAGGACTTAATTCAAATTCATCTGATTCTTTTTCTTCTTCGGGAATTAAGGCGAATGTCGGTTGTGGTTCCATCGGGTTGTCGAAGTCGAAGGAAGTTGTTTGCTTGGGCGCGTCTTCTTCTGCTATGAATTCGTATGTATCTGGTTCTGGCTCGGGTTCTGGTGTGTAGGTTGGCACCGCTTCGGCTTTTACTTCAATGGTGGTTTCTTCCGCATTTACAATAGGACGGAAAGGGACTTCCTCTTCCTCATATTCTTCTTCAAAAGTTCGGGGGTTATCGGGCTTAGGTTTCGATCTGAACAACACAGCCAGTCGAGCCATGAAGGTGTCTACGTGATGATTGAAGTTCACTATAAAGAAAACGACAACTACAAAAAGAATTCCGAGTAAGGTGCCTATCCAACCTAAATTCGAAACGCAGAAGTGGGTGGCAACCACGCCGTATCCGCCAACAAATAGTCCATTGATTGAAATTTCAATGTGATCGTAGGGGATGGGATTGGTGTGATGAGCAAAAAAACCAACAGCGAGCGGAACGAAGAGCATTATTCCTACGCAAATTCGAAATGTTTTGAAGAAGGGTAGAAGGTGCTTGCCCGTTAAGAATTTCCAGCCGATTAAAAAAGTTAGAAAAGGAAGACAAAGTGCTGCAATGCCAGCAAAATGGAACATTAGAGCATGGGCTAAACGAGCTCCGATGCCACCCATCCAATTTTGATAGGAAACGTTTTGAGGTCCGTTGCCTATTAAAATATCTTGGTCATTGGAACCTGAAATCAAATAGGAAACACAGGCAATGGCAATGTATGCGGAAAACAGCAGCACAGCAAGCCCCGCTATGCGATAAGACCGTTCGTCGCGTTGTAAGTGGTCGTTTCTATCTTCAAATTCGGCGGAGGTGTCTGCCTCGCCATTTCTTTTTTTAGCCAAAATGTACAGTTGTATGGATGTGTGAAATTATTCAGTAGAACAACAGAAAAAGCAAGGGTTGTAGTGTCTTATTAACATAGATTTGTGGTTATTCGGTAGGCAGTGCGAAGGAGAAGGTTAAAAAAATGAATTTCAATGTTGCAATTCTCAATATTCTACGTATATTTGCCGTCCAATTTCTGCAACAATGGCTAAGAAAGGTAATAGAATACAAGTTATAATGGAGTGCACAGAACACAAAGAGTCTGGCAAACCCGGCACAAGCCGTTACATCACTACTAAGAACAGGAAGAACACTCCTGAGCGCTTAGAGAAGAAAAAATTCAACCCGATTTTGAAGAGAATGACGGTTCATAAAGAAATCAAATAAGATTAAGTCATGGCAAAGAAAGTAGTTGCGACCCTTCAAACTGGTGGTGGAAAGAACCACACCAAGGTTATTAAAATGATCAAGTCTGCGAAGTCAGGATCATATTCCTTTAAGGAGGAAATTGTACACAATGACAAAATCAACGAGTGGTTTGCTAAAGGCTAATCGCTGTTAGAAATACGTTAAAAGGCTTTTCCTTTGGAAAGGCCTTTTTTTTATTTTAGACCTATACATATGAGTTTCTTCAAACGCCTCTTTTCGAAAGAAAAAAAAGACAAGTTAGATCTTGGTCTTGAAAGAACCCGCGAAGGTTTTTTCGGGAAGCTAGCTCGTATTATTACGGGTAAGGCCCATGTAGACGAAGAGATGCTGGATGAGTTGGAAGAAATTCTTATTACATCTGACGTTGGGACCGACACCACAGAAAAGATTATTAAGCGTATTCAAGAGCGTGTTCGTCAAGAGAAATCAATGCCTTCAGATCAATTGAATCAAGTTTTACGCGATGAGATTGCGCAAATGCTTGTGGGGCATGAAGGAGAAGAGAGCGAAGAGATTTTTATTCCAGCTACTGATGGAATGCCTTATGTAATTATGGTGGTTGGAGTGAATGGGGTTGGAAAGACCACCACTATTGGAAAGATGGCTTACCAACTTCAACAACAAGGAAAGAAAGTAGTTTTGGGCGCGGCAGATACCTTCCGCGCTGCGGCTATTGATCAATTGAAAATTTGGGCCGAGCGCGCGAATGTTGAGATTGTAGCGCAAGCGATGAACGCCGATCCTGCTGCAGTAGCCTTTGACACCCTTCAATCTGCCGTTTCTAAAAATGCCGATGTTGTGATTATTGATACTGCGGGTCGATTGCACAACAAGGTAGGACTCATGAATGAGTTGACTAAAATTAAGCGTGTGATGCAAAAGGTGGTGCCGAACGCTCCGCACGATGTGATGCTGGTTTTAGACGGTTCAACCGGACAAAATGCATTCGAACAAGCAAAGCAGTTTACAGCAGCTACGGAAGTTTCTTCGTTGGCAATAACGAAAATAGATGGCACAGCTAAAGGCGGAGTAGTGATTGGAATTTCAGATCAGTTCAATATCCCCGTTCGCTTCATTGGAGTGGGGGAGCAGGCTGGTGATCTTCAAGTCTTCAATAGATTTGAATTTGTAGATAGTTTATTTGCAGGAAAAACAAAGTAATGAAGACAAAAACCCTCAAGAAAAACAAGGTGAATGTAATAACCTTGGGCTGCGCGAAAAATATTTTCGATTCGGAAATCATGATGGCGCAGTTGAAGGCAAATGCTTTCGATGTGGAACATGAATCGGAAGAAACTGATTCGGAAATTGTAATCATCAACACCTGTGGTTTCATTGATAACGCCAAAGAGGAAAGCATCAATACCATTTTGGCCTGGGCGAAAGAAAAAGAAAAGGGAAATGTTTCGAAGCTATACGTTACCGGTTGTTTGAGTGAACGTTATAAGCCAGAATTGGAAAAAGATATTCCAGAAGTAGATGCGTTTTTTGGAACGCGCGATCTTCCACGTTTATTGAAAACATTGAAGGCCGATTACAAAACGGAATTGGTTGGAGAGCGATTGTTGACTACGCCAAGTCATTTTGCGTATTTTAAAATTGCGGAAGGATGTGATCGTCCGTGTTCGTTTTGCGCCATTCCGCTGATGCGTGGAAAGCACGTGAGCACGCCTATGGAGCAGCTCGTGAAGAACGCTAAATCTTTGGCGGCGAGCGGAACGAAGGAATTGGTGCTCATTGCACAAGATTTAACTTTTTACGGATTAGACATTGAAAAGAAAAGAACGCTTTCAGAATTGTTGAAGCGTCTTTCAGATGTGGAGGGGATCGATTGGATTCGACTTCAATACGCCTTCCCTAGTGGATTTCCAATGGATGTGTTAGACGTGATGAACGAACGCGACAACATTTGTAAGTATTTAGATATGCCCCTTCAACATGGAACAACAAAAATGTTGCAAGCCATGAAGCGAGGCATAACGAGAGAGAAAACCGATGCGCTTCTTCAAGACATTCGCATGAAGGTTCCTGATATTGCAATTCGTACGACCTTGATTACTGGATTTCCCGGAGAAACCCCTGCCGATCACAAAGAGTTGTTGAAGTGGATAGAGCAATCGCGCTTCGAACGTCTAGGTGTTTTCACATACAGCCATGAAGAGAATACTACAGCCTTTGTTTTGAAGGATGATGTTTCAGCGAAGACAAAGAAGAAACGCGCCGATGAGATTATGGAAGTTCAATCGCACATTTCGTTGGAATTGAATGAAGCCAAAATTGGAAAAACTTTCAAGGTTTTAATAGATAAAATGGAAGGCGATTATTACATCGGCCGCACTGAATTCGATTCTCCTGAAGTAGACAATGAAGTGGTTATTCCTAAGTCTGAAGGATATTTGCGTGTGGGGGATTTTGCCGACATTGAAATTGTTAATGCAGAGCACTACGATTTAATTGGAAAAATTAAAGCGTGAGTTCTGAAGTGAAATATCCGTTAATGGAGACCTTCACCAGTGTTCAAGGTGAAGGCGTTTACTCGGGTGTTCCAAGTTTTTTTATTCGATTGGCAGGATGCGACGTTGGTTGTGTTTGGTGCGACGTGAAGGAAAGTTGGGACAAAGAAAAGCATCCGCTTGTATCTCTTGACACTCTTGTCGAAGAAGCTGTAGGAAGCGGAGTGAAAGTTGTGATTGTTACAGGAGGTGAACCTACCATGCATGATTTGTCGCCACTGACAGAAGCACTTCGCAATGTAGGAATGCGCATTCATTTGGAAACGAGTGGTACTCAAAAATTAACTGGACTTTTCGATTGGATTACGTTTTCACCCAAAAAATTCAAGGCTCCGTTGGAAGAGTATTTCCAACTAGCCAATGAATTGAAAGTGGTCATTAATCACAAGTCAGACATTGAATGGTCTCATGAATTGTCTGCGCGTATGAATGAACATGCACAGTGGTTTATGCAGCCTGAATGGGATAAGCGAGAGATTATGCTTCCGCTTATTTTCGAATGGGTACTAAAAAACCCACACTGGCGTGTAGGTCTTCAAATTCATAAGTATATCGGAGTTGAATAATTAATCTGATTAATTTATTCTTTTATTATTCTCAGTTTATTTCCTTCTTCATCGGTTACAATATAAATTCCAGCCTCGTAATTGCTGAAATTAATTTGCCATACACCGGAAAGTGTTTCAACTAAATTTCCTTGAATGGAATACACTCGAATGTTGCTTTTCTTCGAGCATTGCACAATTCCTCTTGTTGGATTCGGATAAACCGAAAAGAACTTTTTAGATGCGTTCATTTCTTGAACACTAATTACACCGAGATTATTTGAGAAGTCTGGTGTTGTAACAATGAAATTGATCCATTCAGAGTTTCCGTCTGTAAGTCGACCTAAACTAGTGTCTGCGCCCATATGCTCCCAGACAATTTCATCAACTCGAGTAAGTCCGTCTGGACTATAGAGTCCAACGAATTCATTGTTGTTGTTTAAACTAAAGTTCGCATGACGAACACCTTGTCCTACATCGCCATCAGCGAAGAAGGTAAGCCAGCCTAAAGCAGGAACGGTAACACTGTCAATGAACGATGTTGGGACTTGCCATCTTCTTGGATTATTGCTGTCGTCACTCATGTAGTAACCAGCCAAACTCACATCGTAGTTAAGTGGATTGTAAATTTCAATCCAGTCATCGAACTCAGCAAAGTTGTCTGTGAAAGTCAGAGTGTTGTCAGCCATCACTTCGTTTATCACTACTGGCTCAGGAGTAATAAACACCAGAGAATTACTATTAATTGGAGTGGCTGGGTTGAAAGTAATGATATTAGGTGAACCGTCAGTAGAGCATCCTGCACTTTGTCCTGGAGCGAGCGCTCCCCATGTCAAACTGCTAACGAGAGATGTGCCGTCGGGGCCAATAAGAGTTGCTGTTCCACCACTTGGACTCAGTGATAGAGAAGTATGTGATGCTCCGAATGTCAAATCATTATCGCACCAAAAGACTTTGAAACTATTGGGTGGAATAACTGTGTTGAACGGTTCATTCGTTGGAATGAGCCACTGTGTGCTTGTGCCGTTCACACTCAAGAAATAACCACCTAAATTGACTTGAAAAGTGTTTGGGTTGTAAATTTCTATCCAGGGATCATATTCAAATTCAGGGTCATGATAAATGCCTGTATTTTCGGCTTGCACTTCATTTATAAAAAGTAACTGTGCAACAGGCGCTAGTTCAGCATTTGGTGCAGAATAAGTAACCGTATTGAAGTATTGCCAAGTTGAACATGCTTCGCACGCTCTGCCATAACTAATGTCTGATGCCATTTGAGGATATTGAATTTGATCAATGATCGTTACTCCATCAGGTGCAGTGAGAAAAACTGTTTCCCCATTTCCGCTCAAAGTGAAATTAGTGTGAAGTGCTCCTTGCGTTAAATTGTCTTTGTCGGCGAAAAACACTTTGAAACTTCCCGGAAGCATGGTTGTAGCACCGGGATCTGTTGCTGGGATTTGATACTTGATGAGGTTTAAATGGTCGTCAGATAAATAATAACCGGCTAGATTCACAATTCCACCTGCATTGTATATTTCAATCCAATCGTCGAATTCAAAAAACTCATCCATTTGATTGGTGTTGTTTGAAGCCAAAATTTCATTTAACTGAAGTTGGGCGTTTGCAAAGAATGACGCGAACAAAAAACAAAGAAATATCAGTGGTTTTTTCATTTTCAACAAGTATGTTACCTCAAAGTTAAGCGAATAGTTTTGAATTCAATCCAATGAACGTTAATTCGAAAGGTCTTATTGAATTCCCAATTCTTTTTTCGCTTCCGGAACTGTAATGCGCTTACCGTTTTTATAGGCCGTTATAAATGCATCTGGAATTCCATTGGCACGAACAAAATCACGTTGCTTGATTACATCTGCTATGCTTTGGAATTTACCGCTAGTGTAGCGAATCTGCCCGTTCGAAAGTTTTTCAACGTGTAAATCGGAGTATGTATTTAAGATTTTATTTCGTGAAGGTTTAGCATAAACACCCACTTGAACAGTGAAGAATATACCTGTGGTTTTTTCAATCAGGCTGGCAGTTACGGCTAACGGGTCGGAATAGTAATTAACATCCAATTCAGTGTTAGGAGTGACAATAGGAGCGGGGGGTGTATTGGTTGAAGCAGCAGTGCTGCTATTTGAATTCGCCCGTTCAGCTGCGGTCATTAGATCACTGTAACGAACACGTTCGCGATTTTTATAAGCAACAATAAATGCATCTGAATAACCCATCTGACGTATTTCGTTTCGCGCTTGAATGGCCTCAGTGTATGACGAGAAAAATCCAGTGCTGTAACGAATGAATCCATTCGTTTGACGTTCTGCATACACAGGAGCGAATTGACTAAAAGTATTGTTTGCAACAGGTATTCGGAAGGCACCCACTTGGATGGTGTAAAATGATCCTTCGGGAAGTGGCAATCCAATTGGAATAGGATTCGCGTCGCTATAAGCCGATACAGTTTGCTTTTGATAAAGTGTTTTTTGAATGATTGCAGGAATACTTGTGAATGAACTTGCGTTGTTGGAACTAGCGTTGTTAGAACTAGCGTTGTTGGAACTAGCGTTGTTGGAACTAGCGTTGTTAGAACTAGCGTTGTTGGAACTAGCGTTGTTGGAACTAGCGTTGTTGGAACTAGCGTTGTTGGAACTGGCGTTGTTGGAACTAGCGTTGTTGGAACTGGCGTTGTTGGAACTGGCGTTATTGGAACTAGCGTTGTTGGAACTAGCGTTGTTGGAACTAGCGTTGTTAGAACTAGCGTTGTTGGAACTAGCGTTGTTGGAACTGGCGTTGTTGGAACTAGCGTTGTTGGAACTAGCGTTGTTGGAACTAGCGGTGTTAGCAGATGGAGTGGTCTTTTCTACCAAAAATTGCAATTCGTTTTTAGCATTTCGTTCGAGTGCAAACGCGCGTGCATTCTTCGCATAACGCTCAAAGAAATCGGGTTCTGTTTTTGCTGCTGCACGAAGCGTGCTGGCCTCTTTCATATAGGAAACCGCTGTGTCGTAAGCCTTCTTATCCTCCAAGGTTGCATTGCTCGTTGGAGCAGTGGTATTCTTTTTCCAAGCCGATTGAAGATCAATAAGTGAATTCGAATTGTGCTCTGCAATTAGCGTTGCATTCTTATCCTCTTCTTGCATTTTCTGATACATCAGTTGATTCCGTTGTTCAGTCAATTCGGCAATTTTCTCGGGTGCGGGTTCACTTTTTATTCTGCGATTGATGGTCTCGATTTCAGTGTAGAGTTTTTCAATTTCTATACGATTGGAAATTTCAACACTGTCGTTTTTTAGTTCTTCAAAAATATTTTCATCCTGATAATTCGACTGTCCAGGGCTGTTTATAATTACGGCTTCTGCTGCAGTGAAAGTTTTTGGACTAACGTTGTTTGAACTTGCGTTGTTTGAACTTGCGTTGTTTGAACTTGCGTTGTTGGAACTGGCGTTGTTTGAACTAGCGTTGTTTGAACTGGCGTTGTTTGAACTAGCGTTGTTAGAACTTGCGTTGTTGGAACTGGCGTTGTTGGAACTGGCGTTGTTGGAACTGGCGTTGTTTGAACTAGCGTTGTTAGAACTGGCGTTGTTTGAACTAGCGTTGTTAGAACTAGCGTTGTTAGAACTTGCGTTGTTGGAACTTGCGTTGTTGGAACTGGCGTTGTTAGAACTGGCGTTGTTAGAACTGGCGTTGTTAGAACTGGCGTTGTTTGAACTTGCGTTGTTTGAACTAGCGTTGTTAGAACTTGCGTTGTTTGAACTAGCGTTGTTTGAACTAGCGTTGTTAGAACTAGCGTTGTTAGAACTAGCGTTGTTAGAACTTGCGTTGTTAGAACTTGCGTTGTTAGAACTTGCGTTGTTAGAACTTGCGTTGTTGGAACTGGCGTTGTTTGAACTAGCGTTGTTAGAACTTGCGTTGTTTGAACTTGCGTTGTTAGAACTTGCGTTGTTGGAACTAGCGTTTGGATTTTCGTAATGAGAGTTTTCTAGAGCCGTTGAAACGCGATTTTTAGATTCGCTAATTTCAGTCTTTAACGATTCAATATTTACAATGTTCGTTAAACTTTTGAATTCAGGTTTTACTTCCGGTTGTTTTTCAGATTCTAGTTCTTGAAGTAATTTCAATAAACTAACGGACTCCTGAAGTTCTAATTCTCGAATTCTTAATGTTTCTTTTTCCTCTTCGATTTCTTCCTTCAATTCAGTAAATTCTAATTCGATTGAATTAAGTTCGTTACCCAATCGCTCTATGTCTTTTTTCTTTTTGGTGTTAGACATTTGATTGCTAACCGCGTTGGCCTTAATTTCTAATTCTTCAATTTCTTTTGTTTTTGTATTAATTCTTAACTGAGAATCATCGAGCTTAGCTTTATTCTCGTTAACTTTTGTTTTGGCGTCTGCAGCTTTCCATGTTACTGCGCTTTCAGTGACAAGACCTTTTTCGCTGTTTGGATTTTTCCCCACATAATCATTCACGAGATAAGCCGCCATTGGAGAATCTTTTTCAGCCAGTGATTCTTTAATTTGTTTATTTACAGCCTGAACGCCATTGAGTTTTTCACGTAATTCAATCTCTCTGTTTTTTGAAATTTCATAAGCCGAAATGGCTGCAACGCTTCGGTCTTGCGTCGCAATCATATTGTTTCGTGCCTCAATTAATTCTATACTGTCGTTCCGAGATTCCGGTTGTTCAAATCGCGCAGTTTGAAATTCTTCGTATGCCTCGTCTGTTTCTGAAAGCGTTTGCTGAACATATTGCAGAAGTGATTTCGACGTTTGCTCGGCCAAGGCAATTTCACGCTTCAATGCAGCAATGGTTTTTTCTTGTGAGGAAAGTACAGTATCAATTTCGATACGTGGGCTTAGAACACTTGTTGAAGCGTTGCCGCTTGCTGAAGTGTTTGAATTTGAATTATTGGTGTTGGTCGAAGTGAATGATGAAAGGTCGACAGTTGCATTGACGTCGAGTTGTGATTTTGCTAGAAGCATCTGCCGTTGAAGATCTTCAACATTATCATTCAAGGGATCGTTCCAGTAATTCTTCACCTCAACTTTTTCACGTCCATCTGTTTTCGTGAAAACAATCTCTTGTCGAAACACCTGGGAACCTTCTGCTGCGGGTATTTTGACAAGGACCTCATGAATTTGAGGGCTTCCTGGGGGTTGAATTTTATAAGTGTAGTTTCCAGCTGTTGGAATAAAAAGTAAGTATTGTCCATTCGACTCGCGGGCTTGTGTGTCCATGATTTTCCGATTGGTTAAGTCGTCGAACACTTGAATTTTCGCTTCGGTTTGCGTTGCGTCAACACGCGAAATAAACTCACCTTTGAGGTAGGTGATATTCATAGGAATTCCATTTACAAAAACGCGATATACGTATAGTTTATCGGGAGAAGTCAAGCGGCTGCTTGCAAAGTAAGCAGTTGTGTTGAGTGAGTCTGTTATAAAGAAAAGATCGTCATCTGGCGTGTTAATGGCGAAGTCCATATTAATTGCAGGCCCAAAATTGCTGATTGTAGCGTCCCATTCACATCTAAAAATGTCGTATCCACCCATACTTCCGTGTCCCTTCGATGCGAAATACAAGGTGCTTCCATTCGGATGCATAAACGCGAAGTCTTCGTCGAACTCAGTGTTAACAGAGCTCTTTAATTTTACAGGTGGCGTGAAAGTCCCATTGACCCGAGAGGTTGTGTAAATATCCTTGCCTGTTAATCCGTCTTTTCCTTTGCTCGAAAAGAAAATTTTCTTTCCGTTAGATGGAAGAAAGAAAACATGTTCTTCTTTCGATTTTAAGTCGAGCTTAGAAAGTAACTCTTTAGGTGTTGAAATAATTTTACCAATAGAGGGGTCGATGTTCATGTATCGATAAAAGCTCGATTTTTCCGCTTCTGTTTTTTCAAGTACTTGAACATCTTTAATGCTGTTCATGAGGTTGAGTCCTGATTCAGCAGAAAGCTTTTGTGCTTTGCAATCTGATTTTGCAAGTTGTTTCTTTTCAGCAGAGGTCTCGAATTTTTCATATTCTGCCAAAGCTTCCTTGAAGTTATAGCTCAAGTGATAGGCCCTAGCCAAATAGTAATGGGTTTCAGGTTCCGTGTATCCCCTGCGCACGCCATCTTTCATAAAAAACACACACTTTTCGCGGTCGGTTGTTGCATAAATCCCGGCCGCACCAAAACGAAACGCGTATATAGGATTACTTCCATACAACGAAACCAACTGGGAATAGGCAGCATAGGCCTGGACATAATTACCCTCTTCGAAAAAAACATTTGCCTCGGCAGCCAATGTCTTTTCGTCTATAGGCTTTTGGGCATAGAGATTTCCGATGCAAAAGGCAAGAAGTAATATGGAAATAAATTTTCTAATAGTCTTCCAATTTAGTAGGAATTGTAAAAATACATCGCAAATTCGCTAAGTTATTTTCCATTCCAATTTAAAGATACGAAATATGAAGAATTCTATTGCAATTGGTGCTTATTCAATGGCGTTTGCAATATTCCTTGGAGCTTTTGGGGCGCACGGGTTGAAAAGTATTGTTTCAGAGTACAGCGTTGAAATTTTCAATAAAGCCGTCTACTATCAAGTCATTCATTCTTTAGGGATAATAGTTACTGCCTATGTTTTGAAAGGAGAGAAAGCATTGAAGACATTGAGAATGTTATTTCTTTCAGGGATTGTCGGGTTTTCTGGTTCTTTGTATTTATTGACATTTGCAGACATGTTGCCCATCGTATTGAAGCAAGTTGTTGGTCCCTTTACTCCAATAGGGGGTGTGTTCTTTGTTGCATCATGGGTGTACTTCGCCATGGCATTTCGCAAGGAAACGATTAATTAATAGAGCGGAGAACAATTACTTCGTTGAACGTGTTAACTTTGCAAAAAAAATAAATATTATGTCATCATTAGTAGGAAAAAAAGCGCCTTCATTTAAGGCAGGAGCAATCACTAACGGAGGAACTGTAGTGAGTGATTTTTCATTGGATCAGTTCATCGGAAAGAAACACGTTGTGTTTTTCTTCTACCCAAAAGATTTCACATTCGTTTGTCCAACTGAATTGCATGCATTTCAAGAGAAGTTAGCAGAATTTGAATCGCGTAATTGCGCAGTTGTTGCTTGTTCTACAGATACAGAAGAAAGTCACTGGGGTTGGTTGCAAATGGAAAAGAATGCTGGCGGTATCAAAGGAATTACTTATCCTATCGTTGCAGATGTTTCTAAAACTATTTCAGATAATTACGGTGTTTTAGCTGGAGAGTACGATTACGATGTTGATGGAAACTTAGTAGCAAATGGACCAATGATTGCTTACCGCGGATTGTTCTTAATTGACAAGAATGGTGTGGTTATGCATCAGTTGATTAACAATTTTCCCTTGGGAAGAAATGTAGAAGAAGCATTGCGTATGGTAGATGCACTTCAGTTCTTCGAAGAGAACGGAGAAGTTTGTCCTGCTAACTGGTCAAAGGGCAGTGAAGGAATGAAAGCCAACCATGAAGGTGTTGCCAACTATCTTTCAAAGCACTAATTCAATATATGTTGAATGAAAAGGGCTCTTTGGAGCCCTTTTTTTATGGTGTGAATTTATTTGTGGCGTATTCTTGTAGTTATGATGAAACGTATATTCTCCTTAGTCTTTTCAAGTTTAATTACCGTGAGTGTTTTAGCGCAAGATCATCCCATGTGGACCGATTTTATGCACAGCGATATTTCAGTTTTTGATTTTATTTCAGAAATGAATGCCGCTTGGCCTGAGCGTCCAACACAAAAAGGACAGGGCTATAAGCCCCTTCAGAGATACAAATGGTTGATGGAAACGCACGCAGATGAAAACGGAAAGGTGTTGAGTGGAAGGGAGAACATTGATTTGTGGAACGCCTTAAGAAACTACAACGGAGGGCGCTCGCTGACTGGAAATTGGCAGCCACTTGGACCTATTTTAGATGGAGTAACCACGCGTGCTAACATGGAAGGTGTTGGCAGAACAACGTTCATTGCTTTTCATCCAACGAATGATCAAATTATGTTTGTAGGAACGCCCGCTGGAGGCGTTTGGAGGACAGTGAATGGAGGTGAACTATGGACAACTGCCTCAGATCAATTGCCAACTTTGGGTGTAAGTTCTATTGCTTTTGACCCTTTAAATCCGAATGTGGTTTATGCAGGAACGGGAGATCGTGACGCAGGCGATTCTCCAGGTATGGGTATGTTAAGAAGCGATGATGGTGGTGATACATGGAATTTTGTGAATACTGGAATATCTTCAAGAACTGTTGGAGATATCATTGTGTGCGACGATCAAGCTGGCAGTGTCGTTATTGCTACTGACCTGGGAATTCGAAGATCAATAGATGGTGGAGTTACTTGGACGCAAGTTTCAATAAACACTTTCGAATACAAAGATTTAGCGCAACATCCGACAGCGCACAATATTCTTTACGCCACAGGAGCAGGAAGATTTTATCGAAGCGAAGATTTTGGTTTGACTTGGGCACAGAGTAATTCTGGAGTTTCAAACGGAACCCGCATGTGCGTCGCAGTGAATGCGTCGGAACCCGATGCGGTCTACCTCTTGAGAACAAATACGTATTCTTATACAGGAACATTTAAAAGTGAAGACGCCGGATTGACATTCACTCAAATGAGCAGTACTCCTAACATTATGGGGTGGTCTGCAGACGGTTCCAGTACTGGCGGGCAGGCCTGGTACGACCTCTGTTTAGCTGGAGACGATTTAAATGCTAACGTAATTTATTGCGGAGGAATTCGTCTCAAAAAGAGTTCTGATGGTGGAGTAACTTGGCAAGATATTAATTCGAATTTTGTGCACGTGGACCAGCATTCAATGGCCATTAATCCGCATAACCATGACCTCTATGTATGTAACGACGGTGGGCTATATAGGTACACGAACAACAGCGAATGGCAAGACATTTCTAAGGGAATTGTGAATGCTCAGATATACAGATTTGGGCAATCTCCTTTGGAAGGAGCTAAAGCGTTAACAGGCTTTCAAGATAATGGAACAGCAGAGTTTCAAGGGGCTCGATGGGTTAGAACAGGTGGTGGAGATGGTTTTGAATGCATGTACGATCATGAAGAAGAGGGAAGGTGGTATAGCAGTATTTATTATGGTGAATTGTACCGATCCTCTAGCACGTATATTAATCAGAAGTTTGCTGGAATAAACACCAATGGCATGACAGAGGAAGGCGCGTGGAGCACTCCGTTCTGCCTGCATCCAGATAGCACGGGAACCATGTTCGTGGGAATGAAAAACATATGGCGTTCGAAGAACATTAGAGATGCAAACAAGGATTCTATTGTTTGGCAAAAAATCTCAACGAATTTCTTAAGTGCCAACACAACAGATTGCAATCAAATTCGCGCGCATTACACAAATGGAAATGTACTTTATGCGTCAAAAGGATCTCGTAAATTGGGAAGGACCAATAACGCAATGGCTGATACAGTTGTGTGGCAAAACATAAGTACCTATTTGCCAAGTTCAGTAGTGGCTGTAAATGCAATTGAAACGCACAAAACAGATTCGCTAACCGTCTATATTGCCTTCAATAAAAATGTTTACAAGAGTTTAAATGGGGGAACATCTTGGACAAACATGACACCAAATCTTCCCGACGTGGCCATGAATACCTTGGTGACCGATACCTCTTCGGTATTGGAAAATTTGTATGTCGGAACCGATCTTGGAATTTATTATTGGGATGAAAGCATGACCGATTGGATTAACTTCTCTGCTGGAATGCCATATGCGGCCCGTGTTACAGAGTTAGAGATTTCTTATGATTCGCCAAAGCGTCTTCGAGCCGCTACATACGGAAGAGGACTTTGGGAAAGTGATTTGTACAGTCCGGAAACAAATGTCTTTCCTACAAGTGCGGTGTGGAATTCGCCCAACACTTCTGGTGAAGTTATCGGTTCTTTCGATGCTGAAATTTTCTTTTATCGAAATCTCACCAACGTAGATGTTACAGATTTAACAGTGTCAGATTTTTATATTGAAAATGGAATCGTGAATACCGTTACAGGTGGACCTTCGAACTATACCGTAAACATTACTCCTACGACTTTTGGACAAGTAAAAGTGGTGCTTCCAAATAACAAAACAATCGATGTTTTTTTTACAGGTAATGAAGCCAGTGACACTTTGAAATTGGTCTACATGCAAGCGCCTGCTCCATTCGGAAGTAAAGGTCCGGGAGGTGTTGGAGATAGTCTAGACTTAGCGTTTTGGATGCGAGCAGACAGGGGAGTTCTTCAAAATGCTGCACTTTCTGCAAACGACGGAGATCCGGTATACGTTTGGCAGGATCAAAGTGGAAACAACAGTTCGGCTTCACAAGGAAGTATAAATCAGCGACCGACTTGGGTCTCGAATAACGGCGTCTACACACGTCCAGGAATTCAGTTCGATGGCGATAATGACTTCCTTCAAATGAATGGAGTTATAGGTGGAAGAAGCACCAGCGCTTATTGTGTGGTTGAAACAGATTCTATCTTATTCAATGATCACGGATGGTTTGCTAGCGCACGCATGCCGAATGGCTACCTTCTTCATCCTTGGAAAAACGATTACTATTATCACAGTGAAGTACTCGATTTGCAGACGAATTATTCGAGCTCTCCTATATATTACATTGGCGAAGCAACTTCACCGCACATCTATGGATTAATCTATGAGCAAGACGATTTGCATCAGTTGTTCTACACCATTTTCGATGATCACTTGTATGCGTTTCCAGGAGTGAATATTGGAGCGCGTGATAACACAACTCCAATTGATATTCACTTCGGTTGGGATTTTGATGATCGATTTGGAAAGGGAAGAATGGGTGAGAATATTTTATACAAACGTAGATTGTTTCTCTCTCACCACACCATTGTAAACAATTATTTGGGTACGAAGTACGGTCTAGATCTTGGATTGCAGGCACGTTATTTCCATCCGGATTATGCTGAAGAAGTCATTGGTGTAGGACAGGAAAATTCAGGCGATAAACATGAAGTGGCCCAAGGAATGGGCGTGCTAGAAGTAAGCGCTGTTGGCACCATGGCTGATGGGAATTATCTTTTGGTGGGAAACGATGTGAACGGAATGAACGTGAGCAATGCCGTTTATCCATTTATCTCGAATAGAATTGAACGCACGTATGCATTTAACCGAACAGGAAGTACATTCAATTCAACGCTGCGCATTCAAGCTTCAGACTTGGTAGGATTGAATGAAGTGAATGTGATAATCAGCGAATCAGAAGGATTCAACACATCAACGGCTTTGCAAGTTTATCCAATGACCTTGGTAGGCGATGCTTACGAAGTCACATTGCAATTACCCGCGACAGGTGTATTCACTATTGGCGAAACTCCAGCGATAAATGTGATTGAGAATTCCTTGGATAAAGTTTCTATTTTCCCTGTTCCAACTGGAGATAAATTGAATATTAACTTGGGTCATGAAGTGTTGAATGAAACGAAATACATTGTTTATTCAGCGGAAGGAAAGCAGGTTCTGGCGGGTCGTATTCAGTTTGCAAAACAGCAGCTAAATCTCGAGGGGCTGGCGTCTGGAGTTTATGTACTGCAGATTCAAGATTCGGGGTCGATAGTGAAGAAAGACTTTATTAAACTGTAAGACTTATATTTGTTTCCATCTTAAATCAAAACCATGCGTAAATTATTGTTTATTGTTTTGTGTGCGAGTTCAATTTCTACTTGGGCGCAAACCTCAATTAGCGATTGCGATGGGGCTATTGTTTTGTGTGGAGATTTGTACACTGAGACACAGGCTTCCTTCAATACAGGAAATGTGATTGAGCCAACAGGAGCGTGTAATCAGGGTTTAGAACAGAGTTCAGTATGGTACACCTTTACCGTTCAACAAGCCGGAGACCTCAGTTTTATATTAAATCCGTTAACTGCCGCAGATGATTACGATTGGGGTTTATTTGATATAACCACAGGTGGATGCGCGGGCTTGGGAACAACATCTCCTGAAGTGGAATGCAACAGTTACGGGCTGTTCGGTTCCAATGGTCCTACAGGAATTTCAACTGCAAACGGAGGTAGCGGCTCAACAAATGGTCCCGGAAACACCTTCGGGCCTCCTTTCAATGCCGATCTGCCTGTAGTTGTTGGACAAACCTATGCCTTGGTTGTAATGAATTGGTCGAATAGTCTTGATGGTTACACGATTGACTTTGGTCAGTCAACTGCTTCGCTATACGATCAGATTCCTCCTGTTCCCATCAACGCCACAACAGACTGCAGCAACCTAACAGTTATTCTGACATTCAGCGAACCCATTGTTGGCACTTCGGTTCAGCCAACAGATTTTACAATTACTGGTCCAAGCGGAACCATCGCAGTTCAATCGGTAACTGCAAACAATCCGACTATGGCCGATGTCTTCACCATTCAATTGGTGAATCAGGTTTTAATTGGAGGTACATATACTTTAAACATTACGAACACCACCGGATTCGTTGAAGATGCGTGTGGAAATTTGGGCACCCAAAGTATTACGTTCGAAATTAGCGATCCAATTAATTTCGATGTGTCCACAACAACGGCTTGCAACAGTATTGGAGGAAGTGTATCCATTTCGAATATTATTGGTGGCGATGGAAATTACACGTTGAACTTCAACGGATCCAATCAAGCGCAATATGAACTTTCGAATATTATAGCAGGAAATTATACAGCAACTATAACAGACGGAAACGGTTGTCTGCGTGCCATTCCCGTTACGGTTCCGAATCAAGATATTCAAGTGGCCATTCCTTCACAAGATTCACTTACGTGCTTAAATTCATCAGTAGAAATTTTAGGAGTGGAAGTGAATCCTGTTCAAAATGTTTCATATTCCTGGACGGGCCCGGGCCTCATATTCAATAACATTGCGAGTCCAACTGCAACAGTACCTGGGGTGTTTAATTTAGTTGTGACTAATTTAGATAACGGATGCACCGATTCTGGGTCGTTGGAGGTATACGCCGGTGATGTTTATGCCTTAGATCTAAGCACTTTGCTTCTTCCAAATATCATTACACTGAAACAAGATAACTTGAATGATAACTGGCATGCGATGCTAACTTCTGACCCATCTTTAGATTTAACAACTCTTTTTCTTGAATACGATTTGACTGTTTATAATCGATGGGGAGGAATGATTTTCGAGAGCACAGATACTCAAAAATATTGGAGGCCAAATGATTTGTCTCCGGGGACGTACTTCTATTTATTTCATTACAAAACAGATTGTGGAACTGCCGTTGAAGAAACAGTGGAGGGGACAATTCTTCTTGTTGAATGAAGTTAGGCGTTATTCTGCATGGTGCGAAAAGCAATAGGTACCGGCAACGCATAGAAATCGAGAAAATATTTTCCGATTGGGATCTTCATATTCGAATAACGGAATACGATAAACATGCTGAAAAAATTGCGAAGGAGCTGTGCAATGACAACTGCGATTTGGTCTTGGTTTGTGGTGGTGATGGAAGTTTGAATCAGGCGGCTAATGGTGTATTCAACTCGGACAATCCGCAAACGCCTCTTGCCATTTGGCCTTCGGGAACAGGCAACGATTTTGTGAAGACATTGGAAGTTCCCAAATCATTTCAGGAATTGCGGGCATGTATTGAAAATAGAAATTTCAAGGCCATTGATTTACCCTGCATGGAATGGGATGGCAGGAAGCGCGCTTATTTGAATGTGACAGATCTAGGCTTAGGTGGATGTGTGGCCTATGACATGACCCGAAGTAAAAGAAGGTTAGGATCTTTCTTAACCTACCAGTGGCTTATTGTAAAGAATCTTCTTCGTTTTAAAAAGCGAACCATCCATTTTCATTTAGATGGAAAAAAGTTGGAAGCTCGCGCCATGAATTTTGTAGTTGCCAATGGAAAGTATTTCGGTTCGGGATTGGGTATTTCTCCGGAAAGCCTAGTGTCAGATGGGCTTTTGGAAGTCATTGTAATTGGCGATTTGAATATTTTCGAATACTTGTATTTCGTTCCGAAAGTGCGGAAGTGCAAGAAGCTTTCCTATCACAAGATTCAATATTATTCAGCAAAAAAAATAAGCATCGAAACCGAAGTTCCGATGCCTATTGATATGGACGGAGAGTTCGTTGGATTCTCTCCGATGGTTATTTCAATTCAACATTCGTTGAATGTGGTGGTTGCCTAGCTTAATTGTTCATGCTGTTTTTTATTAATAAAAAATCATGGCCTTCCATTTCAAGAAGTGTGGACGAAATTTTAAATGTTGAGTCGAATAATTTATCACGCACTACATCTTTTGGTTTTCCTGTAAGTATTGTTCTTCCTTCATCTAAAACAATAAGCTGTGTAGCAAATTCGAATGCCAGAGAAAGTTCGTGAATGACAAGAATTGAAATGAGGTTGTGTTTAATAGTAAATGCTTTGAGCTTATTTAAAAATTCAAATTGAAAGTGAATATCGAGATGCGAAATGGGTTCGTCTAAAATGAGAAGCTTTTCTTCTGAAGCTTCTGTATTGTAGGCTTGAGAAAATATCCGTGCGAACTGCACCCGTTGTTTTTCCCCGCCACTGAGTGTAAGATAATTTCTTTCTAACAGATGGTTTATTTCAAACATTTCAACGGCCTCTAGAATTATTTCCTCGTCAATTGAATTGGGTTTATAGTCGTAGAAAGGAAAACGTCCGGTTGAGATAATATCTCTTACTCGAATTGGAAATTGTATCTGAATATTTTGAGTGAGATAGGCTTGAATAGTAGATCGTTTGTTTTGTTTTATTTCATTTACGGGAACATTGTTCCATAAAATTTCACCCGAATAATTTCTGTTAATTCCTCCGATTGAATCGAGCAAGCATGATTTGCCAGCGCCATTGGGTCCGATAATTATATTTACACTTTTCGCATGTAAGTCTGCAGATACATTTTTTAGTATCTCACGTTGGCCTATCGAAAGTGATATGTTTTCAATTCTAATCATGCGAGGAACTCGTTTTTAGTTCTTATGAGATAGATGAAAATTGGAGCCCCCAAAAGTGCTGTTATTATTCCAATTGGAATTTCTGTCGGTGCAATAATTATTCTTGAAACGATATCTGACAAGCATAGCACTGTTCCGCCTAGTAATGCAGCTGCTAGGACAAGTTGTTTTGTTTGAAGAATACCAAGACCCCTGAGAATATGCGGAATGATTAATCCCAAAAAACTTATAACGCCAACAAACGACGTTGCAATTCCAATTAAGATGACATTGGTAACTATGATTGAAATGCGTAATTTTTTAATTCTTATGCCTAACAAGAAAGCTTCTTTTTCTCCGAGTTGAAGGGCGTCAATTGATTTCGCATTTTTAATGGCCATAAAGCACCCGATGACTAAAGTGAGAGTGCATGTAGTGACAATCTTCCAATTGGCTGAAGCCAACGAGCCCAGCCCCCAGAAAGTAATAGAACGAGCTTGAGGGTCGCGTGCGAAGAAACTCAAAATTCCAACAAGACTCATGCAAATTGCGTTTACAGCGATGCCCGTTAACAGGAGTTGTGTTGTGCTTGATTTTGATTTTTCATTGGAACTGTTTATTCCGGTTGTTGAGAGAGTGGCAAGCAAACTTCCAATGAATGCGCAAATAGGCAATGTCCAGTAGGGAAAAACTGCCGCAAGGATATTGCTCGATAGAAAGTAAAAAGAAGCGCCTAATGCGGCACCGCTGCTTGTTCCTATTAGTCCCGGTTCTATCAATGGGTTTCTAAACAATCCCTGCATAAGAACACCGCCAATGGCAAGTGAAGCACCAACTACAAAGGAAAGAAGGGCTCTAGGGAATCGAATGTTTATGAAAATATTCTCGTGAAGATTCAATTCGTTGCCACTGAATAAAGTCTTTGAAATTGAATTAAAAATCTCTGCCAAAGACAAATGCACAGCCCCAACAACGCAAGAGAGAAAGATGGCTAGAAGAGAGGCTAGAAAAAAAAGAATTATTAAACTATTTTTTTTCATTCTTGTTATTGATGAATGGTCTTTTGCAGTTCAATAATGTTTTGTCCTGTTCTTGGACCTAAATATACAAGGTCGTGTTCACGAATTCGAAATATTTTATTCGCATTGCTTGCGGCTGTTCCGCGAACACCCGGGAGGTCTTTTATGCTCTCGATATTTCCTAATTTGTCGTATCCGAAATCGGTTACCAATATTACATCTGGATTCGCATTCGCGATGATTTCAGCGGAAAGAGGTTTCATACCTTTCAAATTATCTTCAATGCAATTTTTGCCACCTGCCCATTCGATCATTTTAGCTCCGGTGCTTTTTGAGGTCATGACCAAATAGGTGTTTGAGGCTTGCCCGTAGTGAATGATCAAGACTCTCTTCGTGTCGGTGAAGTTTTTGCAATTGTTCAGTGCTGTTTGAAAGTCATTGTCCAAAATGGTGCAGAGGGAATCTGCTTCCTTCGTCTTATTAAAGTAGTTGCCAATTTCGCGAATAAGAATTTGAGTGCTGTCAATGGTTTCACCTTTAGTGAAAGTTTGAATAGGAACTTTGAGATCTTTGAGCTGTTGCAAAACGCTTTCTGGGCCAACGTTGTTGTCATGCAGAAATAAAGATGGATTTAAACTTAAGATACCTTCAATACTTAGAGCTCTGTGATATCCTACTTTAGCGATGTTGCTTAATTTTTCAGGAAAGGTGCTTGAAACATCAATGCCCACAAGGTTTTTCTCGGCGCCTAGTGCGCAAATTATTTCATTGTATTGTTTTGAAACGCAAACTATTCTCTTCTCTGAATTCTCAGATTTAGTTGCGTTCTCTCCGCAGCTGAATAGACTTATGCCCAATAAGAGGTAGATGATTTTTTTCATGGGATATAATTAGAAAAGCGGAGATTTCTCCCCGCTTTTTTTGTTAGAATTTCTAGTTACTTAGAAATTGTATTTAAGATTGATACCTCCGAAATAATTGATTTCATTTGGTCCAGGAACAAATGCATCAGGAGCTTGATTTACAAATACCATTGTGTAGTATTGCGCACTTGTCATGTTGTTAGCACCAACATATAAATCTAAATCCAATGCTTTTATGCTTCTTCTGTATCCAATTTTAGCGTTTAATAGAGCGAAGGCGTTGGTTTCATTTGTATTGTCGCTTGTGTAGTACATGCTGCTGCGGTAGTTGTAGTTCGCATTTCCATAAATTCCTAGTTTTGTTTCAATATCAAATCCAAGATTATATACAAGTGGAGCTACACCCGCTACTTGCTTTCCGCTGTAGTCATAGGTTGTAGCGGTAGGGTTACCATTAGCAGTAACGGTATATCCGAAATTCTCATATTTGTAATTTGAAAGTGTCAAATTTGCAAATGGCGTTAAGCTCGAAATAAATCCTTTTTTCGATTTAATTGCGTTGTACTTAACAAGAACTTCCACACCGTTGTTGTTTAGGTTTCCACCATTAGTTAAGTAGGTATAAAGTGTTGCGGTGTTTGCAGGGTTAGGAACTGCGATAGTTGTAAATTTATTTTCAAACTTGGCGTTGAATAATGCTACCGTATAGAATAATTTACCATCTAAAAGATTTCCTTTTGTTCCGATTTCTAATTGCGTTCCTTTTTCAGGTTGCAATGTGGTGTTCACCTGACCTGTTGTTGCTACTAGAATGTTGCTGCTTACTGGAGCTTTGTATCCTACGGAGTAGTTAATGTAAGCAGAGGCAACTTCATTTATTTTCTTGTTGATAGCAATGCTAGGAGAAACAAGGTTTGTGTATGAAGATTCGTAAACTTTTGACTTCGTGTTTCCAGGGTGATTGTTGGTAGATCCTGATGAGTTAGGAATTCCCCACATTCTATCTTCCAAACGAATACTCATGTTGCTAATTCCAATTCCACCTGTGATTGAAAATCCTTTAGGAAGTAGAGCTGTCCACTGTGTAAAATAGTTGTAAGTAGAATTAGTCGTTGCTTGGTTACTCTTCATAGAGGTGATTGTGTTATAATTGTAGATACCACCAAGATTGGTACTGTCTGCGCCCATATTATAACCAACTGTAATTGCATTCATGCGTTGCATTTCAATACCCGTAATACCGCTAAGTGTTACGTTCTTTCCTAAATTGAATTTAGAATTGAAGGTGCTGCGCATTCCATAATTTACAGGAATTTTGTCTGTCCAACCACCCGCTGAACTTGCGTCAATGGCCTGCCCTGATCCGAATACACTGGTTGTGTTAGAAAAATTCGAGTTGAAGTTATAGGTGTGTCCAATTCCTCCACGAAAAGTTTTCACAGCTGCGTGAGCATTGTTTTTAATGTATGCAGTATTACCCGAGTAGTCAAGGGTGTCATATTGCCCTTGAGTTAATTCACCATTTCTTTGATCGTAGCTATTTGCATAACCGAAGTACGAAGTGAAAGTTTGGTTGTCGCTCACGTTTGATTCAGCAACAACATTTACGAATTCTTTGTCAGAAGCAGTATGCTGCATGAATCCGTCTGAATGTTGTTTACCGTAGTTAATCATGTACGAAGTTTTGTCTCCACCAATGGCAACGCGAGTTGTTGCGCGTGTTAGGCCGTAGCTTCCAACTAAATAATCTTGTCCAATTGAAAGTGTGTTTTTAGCTGCTTTTTGCGTTTGCAAATTCACAACACCTGCAATGGCTAATCCATATAAAGAACCTGATGGGCCTTTTGAAACTTCGACATTGCTAATAGATCCGAAATCTATATCGTCCATAACAGTTATGCCTTCAGCATCGGTGATAGCAATTCCGTTTAGATAAACCTTTGTCCCTTGTCCGTCGAAGTTGCTGTTTACTCCTCTAACGCCCATGCCGTTTCCGTAGCCACGAATGTTAAATTGCTGTCCTGAAGAAGCTGCTCTGCGAACCATCATTACCCCTGGAACGTTTCCATTAATGGCATCGTCAAGGAAAAGTCCAGTCCCTCTTTTAATCTCCGTTGGTTTCAACGAAACAATAGAGCTCGGTTGATCGAGTTGAGACTTGTTGGGGTCAGATGTAGCGGTAATTTCAATTTGATTCAATGTGTTGTTTTCATTGGTCAAATGAATAACCATGTCTTTGCAAGACATTCTTTTTCTAAAAGAAGAATATCCGATAATGTGTATTCGAATGTCTACAGAATCACTTGAGCAGTTGAATTTAAAGATTCCCTCTTCATCGGTTAATAAAGTTTGGTTTCCTTTGATTTCAACTACGGCGCCAACAACTGGCGAATTTGTTTGAGTGTCAATGACTTTTCCTGATTTGGTTTGGGCGAATGCCACTATTGTGCTACATAAAGAAAGTAGCAATGAAAAAACTATACGTTTCATTATAAATGTTATTTGTTAATCGTTGAATTATTATATGTGAAGCAAGGTCCCTGCGGAAAGGTTCTTTACAAGATGCAAGCAAGATTCCGGAGGAAAGGTGTTTTACAAGATGCAAGCAAGATTCCGGAGGAAAGATGTTTTACAAGATGCAAGCAAGATTCCTTCAGCAAGGTGTTTCACAAGGTGCTTCGCAAGAAAAAAAAACTTAACAATTGGGAGGTAACTCGTTGAGACGAACGTGTGGAGATGAAATGAAAAAGCGCTTTGTGGCGAAATGAAAAGAAGAAGATTCTGAAATTGGAATTTCAATAAAATTGAAATCACAAGTCCATTGCGATTGGAATTTGTAGAAGAAGTTGAGTTGCTCTTGCGTTTGTTTTTTATCTGAAGAATTTTTCACAAGAGATCGAACCAAAGTCTTTAGTTCATTTTCTTCTGTATCCATAACGGCATAAAGAGTCACGGATCCGTCTTTGTGGAATTCTCTTCTTGAGATGTCGTACATCTTTCCATTGTACAAAAACTCCCAAGGTTCTGGCCATTCCAGTTGTTTGAATTCAGCTTCGGATAAATGAATGGGAGTTAGCTTATCTTCTTCAACGCCGCCTAGAACAAGGGCTTTCATTTCTTTTTTAATCAACCACAACTTGTGTTGAAGAATCCAATAACCAATTCCACCTTGTGCAAGTATAAGCAGGAGCAACAGTGAGAGGACGAGATTTTTAGGAATTTGATTCTTCATTTCCGCAACGAAAATAGCAACAAACGGCGGCGCCTTTTATTTTTTTCTTGGTTGTTTCGGCTTAAGCTCTATTTTAGACTTAAATTCTTCAGGCACATCTTCTGCTTTAACAATATCAAGTTGAACCGGTGTATGTCCGTTTTTTATAAAATCTAGTTTTTCAGCACCCAAAAAAGATAGGTCGATGCATCTTTTTGAAGATTTTGGCAAACGGTCGTTCACACGAACATAAATGACATTGTTGTTTTTCACTCGAGTTACCTTCAGCCAAGTGCCAAAAGGAAGAGTCTTGTGTGCGCATGTATACTTGTTTTGTCGGAAAATTTCGCCGTTGGATGTGCCTCTTCCGTCGAATTTATTGTGATAAAATGACGCCTCACCCTTCTCAGTTTGAGCAAATGCACTGAAATGAATAAATAAAAACAGAATTTGAAGAGATTTTTTTAGTAGGTTTTTCATAATCACGAATTTAGTCAAAAGATATTATCTTCGCTTAAATCTTAACCGAAATGGTCAAATTGCATTTGAGGGTATTATTTGTTCTTGTTACTTTGTGCACTTTTGAAGTTCAAGGTCAATTGAAAAAAATGGACGGCCTAATATCTATTGGTGTTGGATACAGTCAATTTAATTCGGCTGCGAATGTCAGTGAGCTTGGTGATTCGAGCGCTACTGTAAGTAAATCAATGTTGCCTTCCTTGCATTTATCTGGAGATTTTTCCTTAAATAAGAAAGCTAAAAATAAGTGGCGCGTTATATTTGGTTTTGGTCTTACTTCACAATCGTTAACGGTAAATGCCACAGATTATCGTTATATAAATCAGACGGGAGGATTAACAGTAGATCCTTATGTTTCTTGGGCAATAACAAAGAACACCATTGGTGCCCGATTATTATTTTCATATAACCTTCAAAAATCTAAAAAGCTTAGAAACAAGAAAATATTCGGTTTTAGAAAAGGTAATTACTTGTTGTATTGGGGTATTAGTGGGAATTTGAATTGGTACGGAGTAAAAGAAAATACAACAAATGTGAATTTTAATAAAAATTCGTTTGGCAATCGTGTGACTGAATACCAATTGGTAGCTTTGGGGTTTAGTGGTTTTCCGCGCAGGAAGAAAGTTGGGTTTAATTTTGAATTGGCCTATGGAGGACCTTACCTTGTAAAGGCAGGTATTGTTATCGGACTGTAATTTTTTTTTGATTGAATACTTGTGGGGAAGCAAAAAGATGATATATTTGCACCCACAAAACCAAAACGGCCCGTTCGTCTAGGGGTTAGGACAGCAGATTTTCATTCTGTAAACAGGGGTTCGATTCCCCTACGGGCTACAAAGAAAAACCCTCAACGAAAGTTGAGGGTTTTTTGTTGATTCGATTTATAAAGATTAGTCACCATACATGGGCTCCAAATCATGAAGGTTTATCCAGCCTGAAGTTGTTTTACCATTGTTTGAATTGAAGAAGTCCGTATAGCCAAATCCGTTGCTTACTTTGGTTATTACGCACATGTCACCTGAAACAAGAAATGCACCTCTAGCCGTTGTTGGATCTGCAGAACCGTGGAAAAAAGTTTTTCCAACGACTACAATGCCCTCAGTATAGGGTGGGAATTGTTGCTCAAGTTTGGCGTGTTCTACAACAGCTTGCCTGCGAGATTCTTCTGCTTGTCTGAGTTTTTCTTCTTCAAGTTTTAGGCGCTCTTGCTCTAATTTTTGTTTTTCAGCTTCAATTTTTTGAAGCTCCGCAGCATTGTTATTATCAACTGCAGGTGCATTTCCGGCTTCATTGTTTGAGCATGATACTAAAACAACGAGAGACAGAATAAGAATAGAAATAAAGTGTTTTTTCATAAAGATTAATAGGTTTAAAGATTTAGGAGGTACGAATATAACAACATTTGTAAATTTAACTTTGTATGTGTGTTTATTTGTAATTGTGATTCTTTTTTTGAATTTGCGAATTCCTTGAATTGGCAGCTATTAAGAGTCAAAGAAGTTGATCTAATTTAATAATAACTTAATCCAGTAGAATTGTGGGAATATCTAAATCTAAATTTATTGCCGGACTGAATTGCAAGAAACGTCTGTTTTTAGAAGTGAATCACCCAGAATTGAAGACCCCCATTTCGCTGGATCAAGAGTCGAAATTTAATTTAGGTCATAGAGTAGGAGCGCTCGCGCAGCAACGTTTTCCCGGCGGAGTAAACGCCGAGCCTCAAGGAGAAAGAGATTTTAATCAATGGATAAATTCAACCCAATTGTTTTTAGATGAAAAGTGTCCGGTTATCTATGAAGCTGCATTTTCATTTGAGGGCAGCTTTTGTGCGTTAGATATTCTTGTTCGAGAGGAAGATGATATAGTAGCAATTGAGGTGAAAAGCAGTAAAGAGGCAAAGGAGATCTATGTTTTGGATGCTGCATACCAATATTATGTCATGTCGCAATTGGGCTTTCAACCCAAAAGGTTCTATCTGTTGTTATTAGACGGTGCTTATGTCCGTGAAAGGACATTGGACGTAAATCAATTGTTTCAGAAAGTTGATATTACCGACAGGGTAGTTAGTCTTCAAGAAAGCATTAAAGAAAATGTATTGCAATTCACTGCGATGCTTGCGGCAGGAATTGAACCTCAGAGAGAAATTGGTCCGCATTGCAGCAGCCCTTATAACTGCTCGTTTTATGCCCACTGCAGTGCTCACTTGCCGAAGGTCAATCCTATTACAAGCTTAAGAGGGTCAGCGGAAAAAGTTTGGGACTTGCATAACAAAGGAATTTATTCTATTGAAGATATTCCTTCAAGTTATCCGCTGCAAACTCGTCAAATACCTCAAGTCAATGGTGTGAAAAGGGGAGAGTCGATATTGAATAAGGAGCCGATTCGGAAATTTTTAAGTAAAGTAGAATACCCCTTACATTTTTTTGATTTTGAAACTGTTTGGCCTGCTATACCTGTTGCAGAAGGAATAAGTCCATTTGGTCATTTGGCATTTCAATATTCGATGCACATTATTCATTCAGACGAATTGAATTGTCACAAAGAATATTTGGCCAACCCAGATGAAATCTTTCAAGGGGTGAATACAGAGTTTGAATTGATTCAGCAAATGAAAGTTGATTTTCATTCTGAGGGAAGCATTGTTGCCTACAATGCAACATTTGAAAAGAATAGATTGAAGGACATGAAGAAACGTTTTCCAAGCGAAGCTGATTTTCTTGACAACTTAATTTCTCGGTTTGTGGATTTGATGGAATTGTTTCGTCCCCAGAATATTTATTATCTGCCTGCAATGAAAGGAAGTTACTCAATCAAAAACGTATTGCCAGCTATTGCTCCGGAATTTAGTTATTCAGATTTGGTCATTGGAAATGGCGGAGAAGCGAGTTCGATTTTTGAGTCGAGATGTGCTGGTTCTTTCGAAGGGAATTGGGAAGAGACGAGAACGGCGTTACTCAAATATTGCGAACGGGATACCTATGGAATGGTTGTTATTTGGAATCATTTGCACGAATGTCTTTGACGAATGCTAACTTATTTATTGACATTTGAAACATCAAATCATCGCCAATCCAATAATAATATTGAGAAGCATTATTGCTGGATAAATACCTGCGAGTATAAGCCCCGTGATAGCGCGACTGCGGTATTTGCGGTAGTTCGGATCTTTCCCGTGCATACGCAGAAAGCGAATGGCAAAGGTGATGGCTAATATTTCAAGTGTAATGAATATTCCTCCGCCTACAATAATTGCAAGCCCCAAAGCTGTCCATGCACTAACGCCAGACCAAGTAGCACCCACTAGAGCGAACAGTAGCAAAAAGAGAAGCGTTACCCAAAGAGGTGATGATACGGCTCCAATTCCCAGGCCCAATGCCCAGTTGGCTAGTTTTTTGTCTTGCAACTCATTTGTTGGAAGAGGGTTCGTGTAATTGTTGCTGAAGTATTCCTCTTGCTGCTTCGATTGGTCAGGGATAATGGTGTCACTGATTGATTTAATCAAATGAGATTGTTTAGGAGTAATGATCAATTGATTGTTTTCAATAGAACTTGAAGAAAGCGTTTCAACCGAATGATCGTTCGGTTCGGCTAATGAAGGAACAGGATTTTGAGTTGCTTCGATTTCAGCTTCAACAATTTTAGTCTGATTTGTTTTTTGTACATCCGCGATTTTTTTCGAGAATATTGAACGATTCCAGGATATATGATAACCGTCTTGGTACAGACGTTTTTCCATCTGACATGAATTGAATAGGACAGAAAGCGTTAAACAGGAGATTATTCCGAAGAGTGATTTTTTCATAGTTTAATTCTTTATACAGTCGTTGTAAACGTCTTTGTAGGATTTGGCAACGTACAAACTGTTGCGAATATCTTCGTTATTCATGAGCTCCTTGTGCAATTTAGGTAAATTGTAACATGGTACACCCGGGTAGAGGTGATGCTCGTTGTGAAGATTGATGTTCTTCGGGGAGAAGAATAGACGAACAAACCAATTGTGCGTCGTTGTTCGGGTTTGCATCGAATGGTCGTACCCTTCAATGCTCGAATGCTCCGCTATACGTCGCAATCGATTTGCTACTTGTGTCCAAGTAGCAAATGGAATAATCCAATACAGAAGCAACCACATGCCGTGATTGAAATAAATGAAGATTGAAAAAACAATTAAGTAAAACGAAATCCGCGCAACGTTATAGCTCACTGGAGTCGGTTCTTTTTTTCGCTTCACTTGTTTACCGGACATCACCTTCAGTGTTTCGAAAACTCCAATGCCGGTAAACTGAATGAAAATAATTTTGAAGAATTTTTTTGCGGACATGGGGAACTTCCAGTTATCGTCTTCTTTCGCAACGAAATCCGGATCTTCGTCGGTGTTCAAATGACGGTGATGTGCCAAGTGTTTAATGCGATAAGAGCGCATAGAAATGAACAGTGGCCAAGCACAAAAAACTTCAGCAAGGAAATCGTTCAACTTCGTGTTTCGCGAAATTAGATTGTGAACCGATTCGTGCATGATAAGTCCCAATGCCAAGTATCGAGCCCCAAGGAAGAAGACTAAAACAATGTACAACGGCCAAGAGAAAAAGTTTTCACACAAGATTGCTGACCCCACAATAGCCGCCCATTCAACAACAATAGATAAAATGCCTCGCAAGGTGCTTACATTATGCCAAGACTTTAATTTGTCTTTGGGAAGCAATACGCGAATTTCGTTTGGCCTTTTTAAGGTGTGTATCATTTTCCGCTTTGTATTTTGTCTATTTTAGATGAATCAAAAATAGCAATAACCTATGTACTTGCTGTCGCTAAATAAAAATATTGCAGTTGAGGAGTTTGGAGGGAAGGGCGCGCAGCTTTCACGCATGATGCGAGCGGGATTTCCTATTCCCGATGGTTTTGTTATTTCAACTAGAGCTTTTGAGCGTTTCGGGAAGGAAAATTTTTCTATAGAAGAGATAAGGATTGAAGTTCAGTTTGAATTGAATCGAATCGGCGCTTCGCATTACATGGTCCGTAGTTCCGCCATTGGCGAGGATTCCGATGAGAATTCGTTCGCGGGACAACTCGATTCTTTTTTATGTGAAAACGATATTGACGAGATTCTTCAACATATAAAAAAATGTTGGAAGTCTTATGAGAAGGAGAATGTAAAAACCTACGAGGCCATTTCGAACAAGCGGCTCGAAGGCATGGGCGTTGTGGTGCAAGCATTGATAGATCCCGATTATGCAGGCGTTATTTTTACTCGTTCGTATTTGGAAGCCAACGCAGTGTTGGTGGAATACGTTCAAGGACACGGAGAGAAATTGGTTTCAGGAGAAGTCACTCCCATGCGTTTTCATTACAGATATGGTGAAGGAAGTGCAGATGCAGAATTTCTTCCGGCGTTGGAAGAAGGTATGCATGTAGCAAAGAAGATTGAAGCGCATTACGGCATGCCCATGGACATTGAATGGGCGTTGAAAGATGAGAAGTTTTATGTTGTTCAAGCGCGGAAGATTACTACGCCTTGGAAAGAGCCCGAAGTGTATTGGTCGAATACCAATGTGAATGAGAATTATCCGGAAGCCATTTCGCCGTTGTTATATTCCATAGCGCGACAATCGTATTATCATTATTTCAAAAATCTTTCAAGACTTTTTCAAGTTTCGGAAGAATCAATTCGCTCGCTGGAAGGATCCTTCACGAATGTTATTGGTGTATTCGGAGGGAATATGTATTACAACATGAGTAGCATTCATGCGATTCTTTCGGCATCGCCTTTTTCTGAAGCGCTCATTCAGTCGTTCGATAATTTTGTTGGATATGCAGAAGGCGCGAAGGTTGCTAAAATTCCTTCAACCAAAAAAGAGAAATTACTTTTTATTCGAAATGTGCTGAAGCAAAACAAGGCGCTTCCAAAGAATGTAGCTCAGTTTGAAAGAATAGTTTCGGACTACATGACCGATGTTCAAGGAGCTATAACGCATTCCGATATTCGGAAGTTATTTCATGGATTTATTGAAATTCGCATGCACAGCTGGTATCGGGCGTCGTTGGCCGATTTCTTCGCAATGGCCTTTCACGGTTTGTTAGGGAAGTTGTGTGTGAAGTATTACGGTGAAGGTGGAGTAGGGATTCAAAATAAACTCATTCAGGCCATTCCGAATTTAATAAGCAGTCGTCCGGTTATTGACATGTACGAACTTGTTGTCTCCATTCGGAAAAATGAAAGTGTTTACACGAAATTTCAAAAAGGTAACGCACTAGATTTTTGGTTTTGGTTGAATGATGAATGTGCTGATAGTCTTGTCTGCAAAGGAATTCATGAATACCTGAACAAATGGGGGTTCCGCTGTTCAGGCGAGCTCATGCTTACGTTTAAGAATTACATAGAAGAACCCGAACGCTTCATTGCGTTGTTAATGCAATACGAAAAACTTCCCGATCAGAATCCGGAAGATATCATGCACACGAAGTACCTTGAAGCTGTGCAGGCTAAGCGAGATTTTAAAAAGGATATTTTCAAGAAGAATAAATTGAATCTGTTAAAATCAATTCTTCATGTTTGGCAATTGAATTTTTTGGTGAAGAATGCATGCAGAGGAATCTCCTCGCGTGAGCGCGTTCGCTTAAAACAAGCACAGCTGTATTTCGGATTTAAGTTGGCGTTGAAAAAGGTGGAGCAATCGTTTCTTCAACGAAACATTTTGAAAGTGGAAGGAGAAGTTTTCTTTTTGAATTATGCTGAAATTGTCGAGCACCTCGATGCTTCGCAAATGGCTTCGGCTTCGAATTGTGAAATATTGGAATCGCGGAAGAGTGCTTTCGAAGTTGAATCGAAATTGATTTATCCAGATGATTTTTATACGACATTTGGAAAGTACACTTCTCCCGATCAAGTCACACGAAAGGATGTAAGTACTGATTCGACGAGTGATTTGAAAGGATTGTGTGCTTGTGGTGGAGTATTAACGGGAAGAGTGAAAGTGTTAGAAACAATAATGGAAGCTGATAAATTGGAGATGGGAGATATCTTAGTTACAAGACAAACAGATCCAGGATGGGTTTCGGTTTTTCCATTAATTAGCGGACTTATTGTAGAGCGTGGAGGAATGCTTTCTCACGGAGCCATTGTCTCACGTGAATTTGGAATCCCGGCCATAGTAGGAGTGGAGCTCGCAACTCAAAAATTGAAAGACGGAGATTTAATAACACTGAACGCCGACAAAGGCACCATTGTCATTCATGATTGAAACGCTTCGCATATATATAGCACAACGATTTTCCACGTTGATGTTTTTTAGTCTGGCTATTTTCCTATTTCTGTTTTCAGTTCCGTTGCATGCATTCAATCCCCTTTCATTGATTGATATAGTTAAAGTGTTTTTCATGCTGTGGGTCATGCGTTTGTATGACGATGTCATGCAATGGGAAAACGATGTTGAACATGTCGAACGAATTTATACGCAATCTGAATCTCGCTCGAAACTCATTCTTCCACTCGTTTTAAGCATGGCTTTGAGCGTTGGCTTCTGTTTGAATGATAGTCCAGATTTTTCTATTGCAGCCTTGTGGTTGTATTTTATAATTGTGAATCACGTATTGTATAAGGCTCTTGTGCACAGGAGCTTCTGGGCATTTGTTCTTCCGCTGATTAAGTACCCTTTTCTGTTTTTTTATATGTCGTTCAGTTTCGGTTTCAATCAAGAAATAACATATGTCGAAATTACCAGTGCAACGGCTTTGTTTTTATCTTTTGTTGTCTATGATTTGCTAGACAATCAATCAACAGACAAACCTCCGGTTGTGCTGTATTTTATTATTGTCTTTTGCCTTGCTTTGCTATTTCTTGCGAGTGTGAACCTTGTTTCATTAATATCGGGATTGGCGATACTTGCGGCTGCATTTATTGTTGTTCACTCGAAAAAAGAAATAGTCCCAATCGTTTGGTTATTCTTAATTTTAATATTCAAACTAATCTTGAACAATTATGTCATTTGATCCGATTCAACGAATGCAGGAGTTGAAGAATCCTGGTCGTTTTCAATTCGAACGTGTGAAGTGTTATTCATGCGGTTCTGAAGATTGCAGCGAATTTCTCATTGGTGAAGATGACCTAACCGGAAAGGAAGGACTGTTCTTATATGTGAAATGCACCGCTTGTGATTTGGTTTACCAGAACCCAAGATTGAATATTGAAGGAATAAAAGAGTTTTACGATTCTGAATACATTGCTCACAGAAAGAAAAAGAATTGGGGCATTTTAACTCCGCTTTTTGAATGGACCATGAATAAGCACGATCGAGAAAAAGATAAACTCGTGAGCAAATATGCGCGGGTAAATGAGGGGACTGAATTGCTTGATGTTGGTTGTGCTGTTGGGACGTTCCTGCTTCACATGAATAAAAAGCACGGCTGTAGTATTCATGGAGTCGATTTTAAAGATGGATTAAACTATCCGGGTTTCGAAAAAATTAATTTTTACGAGGGTTTGTTTTACGAGCAGCCTATTCAAGAGAATTCAAAGGACATTGTAACCATGTGGCATTTCTTCGAGCACGATTATGATCCCATTCGTTCGTTGGAAATGGCGAAAAAGGTTTTGAAGGAGGATGGTAAGCTAATCATTGAAGTGCCTCGATTGGATTCGCTCACTTTCAAATTATATGGCAAGAAATGGCCAGGAGTTCAAGCGCCACAGCACACTATATTGTTTTCAAAGAAGAAGTTTATTGAATTGCTTGAAGCAAATGGATTTGTGGTAGAGAAGTATATGCCTTACGGCGCATTTCCTGCTTATTTCTATATTTTCACAGGAGCGTATTTCAAGTTGTTAGGGAAAGGATTGAATCTCGATAAAATTATTTTTCCCTACTTTCTTGGCCAGCTTTTACTTACT
Source organism: Flavobacteriales bacterium (assembly GCA_947466425.1). Classification (GTDB taxonomy): domain Bacteria; phylum Bacteroidota; class Bacteroidia; order Flavobacteriales_D; family Sanyastnellaceae; genus CAIZGX01. The sequence goes on along the minus strand of CANIBZ010000005.1, from coordinate 37,578 downwards.
CCGGTTTTACTGTTCAGCAGAGTCCTTAACCTTTCCATGCAAACAGTTGTTTGCACAAAGAAGAATTAATTCAGATTGAAATGAAAATCTCTGATTACAAAGCAAACAACTTAAGGGCATTGGTGTTCTTTATTTCTCCAGCTCTACTTTCAGGAATTGGTGTGTGGTTATGCTTTTCTTTTTCAGGATTGATTTACGGTTTGGGGATTTTAGTTTTGTCTTTTTTTCTTACACAAACATTTGTGCTTTTGCATGAATGCGGACATCAGAATTTTTTCGCGAATGATCGATTGAATTCGTTGTTTGGAAATGTTTTCGGATTGTTTTCTTTCATTCCTTTTCATTCATGGAAACACATGCACAATTTGCATCATCGGTGGACGGGATGGCGCGATAAGGATCCAACCACCGAGAAAACTGTTGAGCCAAGTAAGAACCCCGTTATGCGCATTGTCGCAAATGTGAGTTGGTTTTTATTCATCCCGATTTTCTATTTGTTCTACATGTTCAGCAACTATTGGAACTTGGGAAAGATGCGTCGCTTCTTGAATGATTATCAGTATCGCTTGGCTGTTCTTTCAGTGGTAGTTTACGCAGTTTTTTACGGTGTGGTATTTTATTTTTTCTGGAGGGAAGTGAAGCATTTTTTCTTACCTGCTTTTTTATTGAGTTTAGTTTGGAAGGAATTAATCATTCTCACGCAACACACCCACATTGAAATTCCAATTTCGAATGGGGAAGAGGTTAAGCCCATTTCATACAAAGATCAAATTCAGTACACGCGTAGTTTTTACACGTGGCCTTTCCTCTCGAAATATTTTCTTTTCAATTTCAATTTACACGAAGCTCATCATGTCTATCCGGGAATGCCTGCCTATTGGCTCGACCAAATAGATTTGAATGTGCCGAAGGAACCTAGTTATAGCGAATGGTTCAATCAGGCAAAAGCAATGAGCGGAGTCGATTTTGTTTTCAGAACAGCTAAACACACCAACAAGAAATTTTAATATGTCCTATCCTTACGAAAAATCTTTGAAAGCACTTTGGAGAATTAATTCAATTCAAGAAATTAATTCGCTTTTGAAAAAGCTGAAAGAACGTCCGTTCGAAAGCAAAGAACAAAAGCAAATGCCAACACGTGAAATGTTCAGCGCGGAATTTCAGCAAGATCGATTGGACTTTTTAAAGCGAATAACAGGTGCTGAGTTAGCTACATTAAGCGGGAAATCTAAGTTTGAAAATCTATCAACGTTGGAAGGCAATATTGAAAATTACATTGGTATGAGTCAAGTGCCTACCGGAGTAATAGGCCCCGTTCGTGTTGTTGGAACCTCTGCGCACGGTGATTTCTTTGTGCCTCTGGCTACCAGTGAAGGAGCTCTTATTGCTAGTTATCAGCGTGGGGCAAAAGCGACTTTTTTGGCCGGAGGAATTCGCTCGGTGTGCTTAACTGAAAACGTTTCCAGGGCTCCACTGTTTCGCTTTAATGATATTGCCGATTTGGGAACCTTTGTGGTTTGGGCTTTAGGACAAGAGGAAAAGATGCATGAGATTGTCGCTGCCACAAGCAGATTTGCGAAGCTCGAAGATATCTCTTCTAACATAGAAGGAAATCAATTAATTATTACGTTCGGTTACTTTACCGGTGATGCAAGCGGACAAAATATGGTTACCATTTGTACGGATGCGATTTGTAAATGGCTAATTGAAAACGCACCAATTCAACCGAAGACTTGGTATATCGAAGGAAATTTTTCAGGAGATAAAAAAGCAACCGCCATTTCTTTCATTCACGTTCGCGGAAAGAAGGTGAGCGCTGAAATTGAGATGAGTTATGATATTGTGAATCAAGTATTGAAAACAACTCCAGCGAAGATGGCCGAATATTGGCAGGCCTCAACGGTTGGGGCCATTCAGACGGGAAGCATTGGTGCGCAAGGACATTACGCGAATGGATTAGCGGCTTTGTTTATCGCAACGGGTCAAGATGCCGCATGTGTGAGCGAAGCTTCTGTTGGAATTACGCGCATGGAAGTAACAGAAGATGGTGGATTATACGCAGCTGTTACCTTACCCAATCTAATTGTTGGAACTGTGGGCGGTGGAACAGGATTACCAACTCAAAGAGAATGTTTAGAAATGATGGATTGCTATGGCGCGGACAAGGCAAGGAAGTTTGCTGAGATTTGTGCAGCGGTAGTTTTATCAGGGGAGTTAAGTATTGCTGCAGCATTGTCTGTGGGACATTTTACAAGTGCGCACCAAAAGTTGGGAAGAAAGAAATAGAATGAAGATTTTTCTAACATACGATTTCCTTCAAGTTGCAGCTATTCTGTTGTCTTATTATTTAATTACGGGAATAGGTTTTTATATTATTTCGAAGAAGAAAGATACTGCTGCGCGAAAGCGATTGTGGTTGAAATTTTTTGTTTATTTGGTGTTGGTAAGTGTCTTGGTTGTTTGCATGAAATATGTCGTAGACATTGCCTTTGCGCTCATTTGCATCATTACTTTAATTGGTGCCTACGAAGTATTTTCCAGTTGGAAAGAAATAGCATTGCCTCGAGTGAAAGTTATTTCTGCCTTAGTATATTCATTCGTTTTAATGGGTGTTGGTCTCTCTTATGAATTGCGAGAATTACTTTTACCTGTTTTCTTTTTAATTGTGGTTTTCGATGGTTTTTCGCAAACAGTCGGAGAATTAGTTAAAGGCAAAGCACTTGCTCCGAGCATGAGTCCAAATAAAACTCGAAGCGGTTTCATAGGTGGCGCTTTGGTTATGGGTTTCACAACATGGTGGATTTTGGAAGGAGAATTTTTATTTTTAATTGGAATAGCTATGGCGGTGGTTGGTCTATACGGAGATTTGCTTGCCAGTTGGTTGAAGCGGTTTTCAGGTAAGAAAGATTTCAGTGAAATCATTCCGGGACACGGTGGAGTGCTTGATCGATTCGATAGCTTTCTTGCGGTTTGGACGGTCTTGTCTTTTGTAGCATACTTTTTTCATTTTTGAATATGGAAACACTATATACTGTTTTAGGAAGAGATTTAACAAATACAATTTTACTTTCCACTTCCTTTTTAGTCTTGTTCGCATGTGGAGAATTATTCTATCATGTGTTCAAAGTGAAAGCTGAACTCACTCGGAAATGGTCGCACGTTGGAACTGGTTTTCTGACGCTATTATTTCCAGCTATGCTCAGCAATCATTGGTGGGTATTGGTACTTTGCGCAACCTTCGCGATTCTACTTTCAACAAGTATCAAATTCAATTTTTTGAAATCGATTAACGCCGTAGATAGAGATACGGTTGGAAGTTTGTGTTATCCTTTGGCAGTTTACACTTCTTTTTTAGCGAGTGTTTGGAAGGGAAATAACTTATTCTTTTATCTGCCAATTTTAATTATGGCATTGGCCGATCCTGCAGCTGCCCTTGTTGGTAAGCGCTGGCCGTGGATGCCTTATGCTGTTGGAAATCAGAAAAAGAGTGTGGCCGGTTCGCTTGCGTTTTTATTAGTAAGCACAATTTTATCGGTTTATTTTTTAGGTGGAAATATGACTTCTGCTCATGTGTGGCTGATTCTCACAATAGCTGTTTCAAGTACCTTGGCTGAGGCCTTTTCAGCAAAAGGATATGATAATGTTACGATACCTTGGACAGTCATTGCAGTGTGTGCAATGTTTATTTAGATTGATATTGGAATGAAGAATATTTGGGTAGTTCTTTTTTTGAATTTTAGTTCTATTGCATGGTGTCAACCCTCGCCAGCATACACCTACCCGAATGATCCTTCGGTTCGTGAGAACTTAGAACATTGGCGCGATCTGAAATTTGGAATTATAATTCATTGGGGAATCTATGCAGTGCCTGGTATTGTAGAGTCTTGGTCTATCTGCAACGAAGATTGGGTAGGAAGAGACACCGCTTTAAATTACGAGGACTACAAGAAGTGGTATTTTGGTTTAGCGAAGGAATTCAATCCAACGCAATTCAATCCTGATTCCTGGGCTTCTTCGGCGAAGAATGCGGGCATGAAGTACTTGGTTTTTACCACGAAGCACCACGATGGGTTTTGCATGTTCGATAGCAAATATTCCGATTTTAAAATCACGAACGGTCCTTTCAAATCAAATCCAAAAGCGAATGTCACGAAGGAAGTGTTCAATGCGTTCCGTGAAAAAGATTTTTTCATCGGGGCTTATTTTTCGAAGCCCGATTGGCATTCCGATTATTACTGGTGGCATGCCTTCGCAACCGGCGAGCGTAACAACAATTACGACATTCGGAAATTCCCCGATCAGTGGAAGCGTTTTCAGAATTACACAGCAAATCAGATTTCAGAATTAACTTCTGAATACGGAAAAGTAGATATGCTTTGGCTCGACGGCGGTTGGGTGCGTCCGTTAGAAACCGTGAACGATGAAGTCCTCTCTTGGCAATGTCCAATTCCAGCATGGAGTCAAGATGTAAATGTTCCGCGCTTGGCAGAAATAGCGCGTAAGAACAATCCGGGAACATTGGTCGTAGACAGAACCGTTCATGGTGAATATGAAAATTACAGAACGCCGGAACAACGCATTCCGGAAGGAAGATTGGATTATCCTTGGGAAACCTGCATGACTTTGGGAAATGCCTGGGGATTCGTTCCCAATGACAAATACAAATCTTCTCGCGAAGTGATTCATAAGTTGGTTGAAGTAATAGCCAAAGGCGGAAATTTATTGTTAGGTGTTGGCCCGACGGCAACTGGAGTTTTTCCGGAAGAGGTGAACAAAAGATTGAAGGAAATAGGCGAGTGGACGCGTGTTCACTCACAGGCAATCTATGGTACGCGAAGCGTTTCTAATTTTCAAAAAGATAACATTTATTTTGTTGAAGGAAAGAACGGCGAGCAATACGCCTTTGTCTTGTTGAAGGAAGGTGAGGAAGTTCCTTCCGAAATTCCATTACCCTGGGTAATGAAGAATAGAGATCAACATTTAATTGAAATGAGCACCAGCGAGAGCCAGTCCATTCGAATCAAAGAAGGTCGCATGTTTTTATATCCAAGCAGAAAGGTTCAGGCATTATCGAAAGACCTCCCTGTTGTGGTTTTTAGATGGAATTAGAGAAAGGAAAAGCACTCGAGCAAAATGAAATCGACTACTTCACCGAAGTAAACTGAAATCCCATTCTCTTTCCGGTGGCCAAACTTCCGCTGTGATTAATGTCTTGCATTTCCTCTACAGTGATCTGGTGAAGGTTTTCATAAGGCGGAATGAGCAGGTCGAAATTCAAGGCGTATAAAACTACTTGATCAATAAATTTCGTTTGGCTAGCAGCATCGAAGTTTGAAGCTACGATATCGTTGAACATGATTCCCAGTTGCTTCTTTCCTTGAACCACAAAATGGTTTTCTTTGTTTATGAAAACGCGCGCGAGCAAATAGCCTACATCAGCTGTTCTGTCGTAACGAAAAGAGTCTGAAAGGAAGTTGTACACGTTGATTGTTCCAACATAACTGTTTTCCGGATGCTCCTTTAAATAACCGGTTTGCCAAAAACTACTTTCTTGTTCAAATTGAAAAACATTGGTGTGCATTTGAAAAATAAGCAGGTCACCCGCGATTCGAACCTCACATTGAAAAGCTCCTCTGTCGCGGTATTCAAAAGTTACCCGCGAATCGGTATTTCCAAATTGATCTGTTAACTCTTGAATGGTGCTTTTTAAAACTTCCTTCAATCCGTTGAACTGTGCAATGGTGTTGTGAAAAACGTCTTGCTTTAAAACGCTTTTATTTTTAAGTAATGAAAGTATTTGTTCCTTCGTTTCCATATCAATAAGCTCTTGCGAATAATACACGTCGCTCACTTGGTTTTCCAGTTACCATGCAAACGCCAGGTTCTGTTGGTCCGTCGAACGGAATACATCGAATGGTAGCTTTGGTTTCTGTTTTAATAAGCTCTTCTGTTTCTGCAGTTCCATCCCAATGCGCTGAGAAGAACCCGGTTTTTTCGTCGAGTAATTTTTTGAAAGTCTCGTAATCGTCAACCTCAGTCATATGTCCATTTCTGAACTCCAACGCTTGGTTGAACATATTCGTTTGAATGTCTTCTAGTAATTGTTCTATGGTGTTTTCAACTCCTTCGAAAGCAACTGTAGATTTCTCAGAAGTATCACGACGCGCAATTTCAACCGTTCCGTTTTCTAAATCTTTCGGGCCAATGGCCAGACGAACCGGAACACCTTTCAATTCGTATTCAGCGAATTTCCATCCGCTTCGCTTGCTATCATCGTCGTCGAACTTCGCAACAATACCTTTTGCCTTCAACGCTTTGACAAGTGGAAGAACTTTTTCGCGAATGACTTCCAACTGCTCAAGTCCTTTGTAAATAGGAACAATAACAGCATGAATAGGTGCCAACTTCGGCGGAACACGAAGTCCCTTGTCGTCGCTATGGGTCATGATTAATGCTCCCATTAGACGCGTGCTAACGCCCCATGATGTAGCCCAAACATATTCTGTGTTTCCTTCTTTCGTTGCGAATTTCACATCGAATGCTTTTGCGAAGTTTTGTCCAAGAAAGTGTGAAGTTCCCGCTTGAAGCGCTTTTCCATCTTGCATTAAAGCTTCAATGCATAATGTGTCAATTGCGCCAGCAAAACGTTCACTCTCCGATTTTCTTCCTTTTATTACAGGCATGGCCATGAAGTTTTCTGCGAATTCGGCGTAAACATCGAGCATGCGCTCTGTTTCTTCAATCGCCTCTTGCGCGGTTGAGTGGGCGGTGTGACCTTCCTGCCATAAGAATTCAGCTGTTCTTAAAAACAGGCGCGTGCGCATTTCCCAACGAACCACATTCGCCCATTGGTTGATTAGCAAGGGAAGGTCGCGATAGCTTTGAATCCAACCTTTGTAGGTGTTCCAAATTATGGTTTCACTGGTTGGACGTATAATTAATTCTTCTTCCAATTTTGCATCTGGATCTACGACAACACCTCCATTTTCTGACTTAAGTCTGTAATGGGTAACAACGGCACACTCTTTGGCGAATCCTTCCACATGCGCAGCTTCTTTACTCAAATAGCTTTTCGGAATCAACAAAGGGAAATAGGCATTCTGATGTCCCGTTTCCTTGAATCGAATGTCCAATTGATCGCGCATCTTTTCCCAAATGGCATAACCGTAGGGTTTAATAACCATACATCCTTTCACCTCGCTGTGTTGCGCCAAATCGGCTTGCATCACAAGTTCATTGTACCATTTGGAGTAGTCTTCTTTTCTTGTAGGAATTTTCTCGGCCATTTTATTTCTTTTTTCGAAGAAGCAAATGTAAAACCTTATTACCTTTAAACTATCAAATCCATACGATTATGAAATTGTTACAAAGAAATTTTTACTTCATCACGGCAGTTCTTGCTTTAAGTTCTTGTGCGAGTTTTGAAAATTTGACTGACGATCGTACACGTGCCGAGGACGATGAAATGTATTGGAATGGCAAGGAAATGTTTTACGACAATTCTTTGTTGGCGAGCAATTCAGGTGCAGGTGCAGGAGATGATTACTACGATCCGAATTCTGTAACGCGCTCAAATACTATTAACGGAGGCACCAATCCAAGAGCAACTTTTAATCCTTTAAGCGGTTGGCAGTTGAGTTATGGTTTGAATGCTTTTTCGAATTACTGCAATGGCGGTGGTTACGGAATGGGTTTCGGTTCAGGTGGTTTTAACAATGGCTACGGAGGATATGGAAACAATGGTTACGGTTACAATTCATACGGTTACAATCCTTACAGTTCATACAATCCGTACGGCGGATATGGTAACAATTCATACGGCTATGGAATGGGTGGTTTAGGATGGGGTGGAAATGGATACGGAAACGGTTGGTACGGAAATGGATTTAACAACAATGGCGGTTTGTGGGGAGGTTCAACCGGAAACGGGGAAACTGCGAATGTTACGCACCATCACCGCCAACCCGCAAGCGTAGGAACTGGAAATTCTTCCACCTATCACCGCGGTGTTTTGCAAAAAAGCTTGGTTCAACCCCTAACAGAAACAGCACGCACTCCTGTTGCAGTGAGCACAGTGAGAGCGAACGGAAATAGTCCTTCTCCTGCCCGTGCTAATCCAGGGCGTACCTCTCCGAATTACAATTCACCAACTTACTCTGCTCCGTCGCGCTCAACTTCAACTCCAAGTACAACGAGTCCTTCGCACAGCAGTCCGTCTCGTTCAACACCGAGTCACACTGCTTCTCCCTCTCCTTCTCGATCAACACCAACGCACAGTGCTCCAACACATAGCACGCCTTCAAGAAGCACAGCTCCTTCTCACAGTGCGAGTCCTTCTCACAGTGCGCCGTCGCGTTCATCTTCACCGGGTAAGAGACCTTGATGCGGAGCAAGATTTTTCAAAAGATGCAAAGCAAGATGTTGCACAAGGTGCTTTACAAGATGCGTAGAATGATGCATAGCAAGATGTTGCACAAGGTGCTTCGCAAGGGGGGAGTTGTTTCAATTTTATGTATTTTTTTGCTTAGTGTTAATGTTGTTTTTGCGCAGAATGAAGACGACGCATTGAGATTCTCGAATACGTTTGGCGCTTATTCCAATCGAGCTTTGGGAATGGGTGGGGCATACACAGCGCTAGGTGCCGACATCACGAACTTCTTTCAAAATCCAGCGGGTATTGCTGCTTACAAAAAGCAGAACATGGAGTTTGGATTGAGTTTGCTTTCGCGTTCAACGCAAGTCGATTTTAACAACCGAGTTTCTTCAACCGGCTCAACGGGGTTAGGAATAAATACGTTCGGATTTACTTCAACATTCGGAACAGCGGGTTCTGGATGGGGTCCTTGGATTTACGGATTAGCCTATGGAAGAACTCAGTCCTTTAAAAGGAAATATGATTTAGAGTCGAGCGACAATCAGTCTTCGCTGCTCGATGTTTATACTGACCAATTGAATTATTACAATCCCGCTAATTCAGACGTAACAGCCTCGTTCCCTTTCGGAGCAGGATTGGCCTGGGAGACTTATTTGATTAATCCAGGCACCGTTGACCCCTATGTTCATGTGGGAATAGACAACAACACTTTTACTCGCCGTCAGCATGTTGAAGAGAGAGGCTATATTCGAGAAACCGCTTTCGGTGTTGCTCGGGCTTTTGAGGATAAGCTTTTTGTTGGAGCTTCATTTGCCTTTCGAAAAGTTGTCTATGAGAAAAACTCTACGTATTCTGAATCGTTTTCTTCCAATGGCACTGCAGTGAATTACACGCTAACAGAAGACAATAGCACTTCTGATGTTGTTACGAAGGGCCCTTCGGTTCAAGCTAAATTGGGAGTACAATATGTTCCAAGTCCTTATGTTCGTCTTGGAGCGTTTTGGCATTCTGCCTGCAAACAATCCATTAGCGATAATTATTTAGCAAAAATGGAAAGCAACATTGGTTCTACTCCATATAATTACTCGTCAGACAAAAATGTATTTGATTACGGTGTTCAAGTTCCTGCAACCGTTGGAGCTGGAGCAGCCTTAATTCTAGGAAATTTCGGAATTGTTTCTGCAGACTACGAATCAACAGATTTTTCGAAAATGGTGATGTATGGAATTACTGGTGGGACTTCTGAATTTGCTGCCGAGAATTTAGCCATTCAAGATAATTACAAGCGTGTGCACAAAGGGAAATTGGGCACTGAGTTTAGGTTAGGAGATGTTTATCGCTTGAGAGCGGGAATAGGATATCGCACGTCTGTCTATACTGATCTTGCGGGTAAATCAAAAGAGCCTTTGTTCAATTGGAATGTCGGTGGAGGTTATAAAAAAGACGATTTCTATTGCGATGGAGCTTTGATGATTACAAAAAATAAGGATGGTTATTTCCTTTATGACCCCTCATTGATTGCAATGGCAAGCATCGACAACTTGCTCGTACAAGTTAGTTTTTCTTTTGGAGTGAGATTCTAAGCAGTTAAAGAAGCAAGTGCAATTCCTGCTGCAACCGAAACGTTCAATGAACTTGTTTGTCCTTTCATTGGAATGGTAACCAATTGATGTGCGCGTTTCATGAGCTGTGGATTAATTCCATCCTCTTCAGAACCCATGATGATGCACATACCCAAATTTTGATCACGCGTTTTTTGAAATTCTTGAAGGCTCACTGTAGCTTTTTCAGAAAGAACTACCGAACCAATGCCTGAAGCATGGAGGTAATCCAAGGCATCTAGTAGATTTTTAACTTTACAAATATTCAAATGCATAAGTGCACCGGCTGAAGCTTTGAGTGCATCTTCGTTTATTTGCGCAGCACCGACTTCAGGCACTATTATTCCCTTCACTCCGAAACATTCTGCCGAACGACAAATTGCTCCGAAATTCCGAACGTCGGTTACTCGATCTAGAATAAGAAACAAAGGGGGCTCACCACTTTCAATGGCATTCATAACCACATTCTCATAATCTGCAAAGGCAATGGGAGCCATGAAGGCTAGAACTCCTTGGTGATTCGAGCGGGTTATTTTATTGAGTTTTATTTCAGGAACAAGAACGAAGGGGATTTTTTCTTTTTTCAAGCGGTCTTTCAACTGACGCAATTTGTCGCTGCGCAATTCTTTATTGAAAAGAACTTTGTCAATGTTTTTCCCAGCATCAAGAGCTTCTTCCAAGGGATGAATGCCAATGATTAAATTCGATTTCGATGATGATGATGTAGTAGGTCTCACGGTGTAAAAGTAAGTCTTATTCGCGTAAAACACGACCTTGACGCCAAGTGTTTACAGCTTGTTCCCAGCTGGTACGGTATAGCCCGTCGCGTTGAAGCACTAGAACATTGTCTGATAGATCATCTTTTTTATAACGAAACAGGAAAGAGAATGAGCCAGGAATAGTTTCATCACCGTAAATCCAACGTTCGCTATATCCCACGTTTTCAACGCGTGTAGGTTTTCCATAAATAATATAAATCATACCTCGATCTGTTCGCCACCCTGGAACGGTTGTGGAGAAATAAGTGTTGCATGTATTCACTCTTCGAAAGAAAATAGAAATAAGCTCTTTCGCTTTTTCCTCTGATCCTCCGCAGTCTTTCCAGAAATTGCAAAAGCTTGTGTAGGGATCGCGCACATTGTAGATGTATTCAAATTCCGATTTCGAGGTAATGTATCGTAAAGGGGCAATAAGATCTTTTAACGCTGTAGTCGATGGGAATTCCCCGTTGGAATACAAGTAAAGCTGCGAAGAGTTTTTAGTACGAAAGAGATACGATTTATTTTCAGCAATGAAGTTGTATCGGGTTCCATCGAAACTCAAATTTGTTAAACTGAATGAGGTTGAATCGGGAATGACTGGAGAGTTGTTAGAGAAGGCGGGGGGAGGAAGATTAGGAATTTCAGTAAGCGCAAAAATCTCAACGGGAGGGTATTCAGAATGCGCAAACCGAGGGAAATCGAGGTGAATGGTGTCTCCGGTTTTGAAATACTGATCGTAAATAGGAACTTCGGTTGAATTAGCTGTAATCCGAATGTCGTAGGTGCTTGGCTGCTCATTTTTTAAGAAAATAAATTTCTTTTCATGCTGCGCTCGTCGGTTCAGATCTTTAAGCGTAACTGTTACCTCTGATTTTCCGAATGAAATAGGAATAGGAATTTCTTCACGCCAAACACCTGATTCTTGCATTTGCGGCGGAGTAAATTTGTATCGAAGGGTATCGGTTTTAGTTTCTTGTTTCTTTACTGAAATGATTACCTCGAGTTGAGCTGTGAAATTCTCATGCGTTGATTTGCGAGAATAAAGCAGTTGGTCAGCGTCGAATTCGAGTAGTAAATTAGAAGTGTCGTTACTGCTGTGAATTAGGTTTGCCAATGGCTTGAAGTAAAATTCGTTAGTGCCGAATTGTTTGTCGCGAAGTTTTTTTGGTGCCGAACAGGAAAAGAAAAGAAGGACGATAAGAAAAGTGATTAATCGAAAAAAATTAGATTGGTTCATCGGTTGATTCGTCTTCTTCATTATCAATCGAAGGTAAGCGTTTTTCGAAATTGCTCCCTGTTTTAGCTCCCATTATTTTCATTTTTTTAGCCTTTCCGAGCAGATTGCCACTACCTGTTTTCAGCTGTCCCATAGCCTTATTCAAAGTTTTCTGCGCCGTTGCTAGATTGCTTTCAAGTGCTTCAAGAGAACCAACGAACCCTTCTAATTTGTCTATAAATGTTCCCGCTTCTTTCGCAATGCTTTCGGCGTTTTTTGACCGTTTCTCTTGCGCCCAGATGCTGGCTACTGTTCTTAAAGTAGCAAGCAATGTGGTTGGAGAAACTAAGATTATATTTCGCTCCCAGGCAAATGAAAATAGATTACTGTCTTCGTTGAATGCTGCAATAAGAGCGGGCTCTATGGGCATGAACAACAAAACGAATTCGGGAGTCGTTAACCTGTCGGCCGATTCGTATTTCTTTTCACTCAAAAGTTTTATGTGTGAGCGAACACTGTCTAAATGGGCGCGCATAGCCAACGCTTTCTCTTTGTCGTCTTGCGTGTTTACGTAGCTGTTGTATGCAGTTAGAGAAACTTTCGAGTCAATAATTATATGTTTGTTATCTGGAAGATTAACAATTACATCGGGACGAATTGTTTTTTCATCATCGTTCACATCCGAATGTTGAACTACAAATTCTTTTCCCTTCTCTAAGCCGCTTTTCTCTAGTACAGATTCCAAAATCATTTCTCCCCAATTCCCTTGGGTCTTATTATCTCCCTTAAGCGCGCGTGTAAGACTTTCGGCGTTAGCACCAATGTTAGAACTTGCTTCGCGTAAATTCTTTATCTCGTTTTCCAATCGAGCGGAACGATCCACGTTTTCAAGTTCTGTTTTTTCAAGTTTCGATTTGAATTCATTGATGGTTGTGCGAAGCGGTGTGAGTGTTACTGATAAATGAGATTCGTTCGCTTCGTTTAATTTCTTAACTCGTTCTTCGAAAATGTCGTTACTCAAATTTTTGAATTCAACTTTGAGATTTGCCTTCAAATCTTCCATCAAGAGTTTTTCAGATTCAAGCGTTTTATATGTAGCTTCTAATGCTGCTTTGGTTGTGGCTTTTTCATCAATGAGCGATTCCACGCGAACGCGCATGGCGGCGGTTTCAGCTTTTGCATTTTCAAGTTCGATCTTATAAAATGAAACGTCGGTTTGGTCTGAAGCGGTTTTTCTATTCAATGTAAAAACAAAAGCAACAATTGCTCCGCCTGAAATCGCCCCAATAAAAAGTGAAAGTATATCCATACTTCAAAATTACCTCGATGAGTAGGGCATTTCAATATTGTGGAAAAGTATTTTTAGAAACGTGAAGAGAACGTAATTCCAACACGACCATTTTTTAATTGGAGTCCAGTGTTTTCAATATTTCCAACACCGTAGGTTATGGAGAGGGAACCGTTTTCTTGTAGAAAGCGAAATCCCAAACCGGCATCATAATATATCTTCGAAACGGGTGCTTGAACCTTTGCTAAATCACCAAAGAGAAACGATTGTATTTCGGATCCAAGGTTAATTCCGAAATCACAATTTAGCATGGCGTATTGGGAAGCATAAATGCTCTCTTCAATAAATGCCCTTAGGTTTTTGGTTCCTCCAAGTCTTGAAATTTCGTTGTTAAAAAGGGAGTCGCTGAAAAGTGCATTCGCTTCGAGGTTTACATTGGCAAAGAGCAGTTGATTAATATTGAATTTCGACCATGCTTTGGCTCGAAGAGCGTATAGTTTTTTTGTTGAAGAACTAGTTTCATATTGAATGGTCCGAGTTCCAGCAAGCCCTTCAATTAAGAAATTAAAGCTGTTGATTGAATTGTTGTTTTTTGAATAACGAAGCGAATAAGTTTTGTTTTGAGTGTTTCCGAAAAGAGAGGATAATCCAAAGTGTGTGTTTGAGGATTTTCCTACAGCAGCTGAGAAGCCATTGAGATCACTTGTTTTAGTTAAAAGTCTAAAGCACAGATCGGTTGAAGAAAAAGTAGAGTCGCGCAAGAACGATGCGAATTCAAATTGAAACCCAACGGGCAGTCCGGCGGTAAAAGGACTGCCTAATTTAAAAGCGAGACTTTGACTTTTAGGTTGCGGTCGTTTCCAATGAAATTCTAGAGTCTCAGCTTGTTTGAGCGCGTTGGATAATTCGAGGTCTATGTTACCCGTTAAAATTGATTGACTCGAATTTGGCTTGGGTTGAAGGGCAATAAGCGCCGAAATGACATTGTTTTTTTTGCGGTCGGCTTTTATGTTTAAACTGAATGTCTCGCTATGCATGCGAACGAAAACTTGTGCATTTGGTTTTAAAAATGAAATTTGATTTAAGGCTGCTCCTATGCTTTGAATTTTATCAGTGCTGTAGGGTTGGCCAGGTTCATAATTCAAGCAGCGCTGCAAGATTTTTTTATTGAAAAGTATGTTAGGTGTAATAAGCGTGTCAAGCACGATTCGTCTGCCCAAGGAGATGTTCCAGGTGAATTCAGAGCTTTTTTCATCGAACAACAAGGTGTCCAACTCCAATTGAGCATAAGGATATCCCTTGTTGTTGAACCAATGCAATAACTCATTGGGATTTTTGTTCTTCGGTAGAGGAATATTTTGCCCGAGATATTTGTGGCTGGGTCTTGATGGTTGAGCGTGTGAAGAGAAACCCCCAAATGCTAAAAGCAAAAAAGTACATCTTACAATGATATGTTGATAACTGCTTTTCAAATATGGGCTTGATTAACTTTAGTTTGAAGTAATTTCGTAATTCAATTAAATAACATGAAAAAATCTGCAAGAGTTTTGTTTTTTGTTTTACTTGGTTTAGGAGTCTTTAGTCTTCAGTCGTGCAAGAGAAAGCATGAGAAATGCGCTGCCTACGATCAAGTAAGTCCACAAAAGTAGTATTCAATTAAATTCGAATGTTACGGTTTGTAGCACTTCGTTACTGAGGCTGCGACTCACAGGGCACGCGTGTGCGTATCTCTGTATTTTTTCCTTCATATTTGTGTCGTAATCTAAATTTGGGAAAATAAAATGGATTTTAATCTCCCCAATACGTCGAGGAGTTTGGTTCATTATTTTTTCGATATTTGCAACAACCCCCTCAAACTTCCAGTTTCTTTCTTCAGCAGCAATTGCCATTGTTGTAAGAATACATGTGGCAAGCGAAGTACAAAGGAGGTCTGTTGGTGAAAATCGTTCACCCTTTCCTTTGTTGTCTAGCGGAGCGTCGGTCTCAAGAGACGTTTTGCTTTGATCGTGGATAGCTTCACATCTTAAGTTACCGGAATATTTTAAAGACATTTTGGTCATGGTCGTTTTTTTTTCAAAACTAACATAGAAGCAATGAAATTAGTTTTTTTTAGCAGGATATGTTCAACTCTCGTGCACTAACTTTGTGGTATGGCTCGCTTCCTTCATTTGCTTCTTATACCGTTACTTTTTTTTGTTTCAATAGCGAATGCGCAAAATGAGACTAAGGATCAAGGGGTAGGCCGTTACTCGCGTCAAGTTTATGGCGGGCTTGTTATTCGAACCAACGGTTGGGGCGGTACATATGTGAAAGGTAAGAACAAAGGTGCTTTTAACGTAAGGCAAGTTTCGTACGACTTTAACTTTGTTAAACACGAGAAAGAACAGAAGTCCTATTTTCAAGACCCGAGTGCTCGCCCATTTGTATTCGGGAAAAAAAACGCTGTTTACAATTTCAAATTGAACTTCGGCTTTAAAAAAGAAATTGCCGAAAAGCAGCGTAAATCCGGCGTTCAAGTGTCGTATGCTTGGGGTATGGGTCCATCTGTTTCCTTGCTTAGACCAATTTATTTGGAAGTTCTGATAATTGATCCGAATTTGAATGGATATAGTTTGTCAACGGAGAAATACGATCCGAATAAACATTTCGTAGATAACATATATGGTCGAGCGAGTAATTTTTTAGGATTTAGCGAACTGTCTATTGTGCCAGGATTTTCGGCCAAAGCATCCATGCTTTTCGAGTACAGTAATTACCGTGATGGAATAAAGGGATTTGAGGTGGGGATTTCCGGGGAGGCCTATCCGAAGCGAATAGAAATTATGTCGGACCAAGTTCTTTCTTCATACCCCGATGGTGCTAAGAATCATTGGTTATTTGTTTCTGGGTATGTCCATTTTTATTTTGGCAGAAAGTATAATTAGTATCATTCATCAGAAGAGAGGAATTGAAATATGGAACAACAAGAGCAGAGAATTCCAAAGCCGAAGTGGCTTAAAGTGAAACTTCCTACAGGAGAGAATTATCGAAAAGTTAGATCGTTGGTCGATGAGCATAAGCTTCATACTATTTGTGAAAGCGGCAACTGTCCGAACATGGGCGAATGTTGGGGCGAAGGAACAGCGACCTTCATGATTTTGGGAAATATATGCACGCGTTCTTGTGGGTTTTGTGCTGTGGCTACTGGAAAGCCATTAGAGGCAGATCCATTTGAGCCCGCTCGTGTTGCGAATTCAGTGAAATTAATGGGGGTTAAGCATGCAGTTATTACTTCTGTGGACCGCGACGATCTTGCCGATGGAGGTTCTGAGATTTGGGTGAAGACAGTAGAGCTTGTGCGCGCTAAATCTCCGGGCACCACCATGGAAACCTTAATTCCTGATTTTGCAGGCAATTGGGAAAATCTGCAACGTATCATTGATGTTTCTCCAGAAGTTGTATCTCACAATTTGGAAACGGTTCGCAGGCTTACCAAACAAGTGCGCATTCAAGCGAAATATGATCGTTCGCTCGAAGTTTTGTTCCGATTGAAAAAAGGCGGAATGCGAACGAAAAGTGGAGTAATGTTAGGTCTTGGCGAAACGAGGGACGAGGTGTTAGAGACAATGGAGGATTTGCGTTCGGTACAAGTCGACATTTTAACCTTGGGGCAATACCTTCAACCCACGCGTAAACACTTGCCAGTTCAGGAGTTTATTACCCCAGAGCAATTTAAGGAATACGAAGAAATTGGACTGAAGATGGGATACCGATTTGTCGAAAGTGGGCCGTTAGTCCGCTCTTCCTATCATGCTGAAAAACACCTGTTTTAAAGAATTTTCGGTGGAAAGGAAAAAAAAGCAAATAAAAAGCGTCCAATCGTTTTTTGATAAGACATTTCTCAATTATCTTGCGCCGAATTGAATTATAAGCTTAACCTAGCATTTATGAAATTGAAAAATTTACTTTTATCCTCTGGATTGGTTTGTGCAGCTGCTGTAGCAGTTGTGATGGTGAATACCAACGGTCAACGCTCAACCTATGCGCCCCGTGACATTCAGGCGGAAGGATACAACGAATCTGTGGACATTTTAAAGAAACTTCGCGGTAACCTGGTGACAGGAAACTTTGAAGTTACTGATGTGGTGGAAATGACGGCTGCGGTAAACGACATTGATCGTTTGCAGGGCAATCGTGATTTAAATATGAGCTGGTGGGAAATGGGACCCGATAACATTGGTGGTCGTACTCGCGCAATTTTAGCTTTAACAGACAATGTGATTTTCGCAGGATCTGTAACCGGCGGTTTGTACAAATCAACAAACGGCGGTAATAATTGGTCTCGTGTAGAATCATTAGATACCTTCGGAAGAGTAATGTCGATAAGCTCTATTGATGCTACTGAAGATGGTGCGATATACGTGGCTACAGGTAGCCAGTTTGAATCTGGTTTCGATGGAAGCGGTTCAAGCGGTTCAATCGGATGTGGAATGTATCGTTCAACAGACCAAGGAGCTTCTTGGGAATTGGTTCCAGGAACAGACCCAGCGCAGTTTACAGCAGGTGACAACTGGGCATACATCAATGATGTAAGCGCAGATGCGAACATAGCCGGAAGAATTTGGATAGCAGGAGCTGATGGTGTTGGATATTGGGAGCCAGGTATGACTGCTCCGAATATGAGTGTTTCGGGAATTCCAAATACAGGCGGACATGATATTGAATGGTCTGCAGACGGATCGGTGTGTTACGTTGGAGTATCGAACGGTCGCATTTACCGCTCGTTAGATGGCGGAACAAGTTTCTCTCAAGTGGGTGCATCTTCTGGTATGAGCAACAAACAACGCACGCGCATCTCTATTTCTCGCGATGATTCTAACGTTGCCTATGTATTGTATGCACAGGGCGGAATCATGGGTGGAATGTATTACACATCTGACAAAGGAAATTCTTGGTCAGTAAAATGGCCAACGGGAATTGATAACGTTTATTCAGTATTTGGTGACAATGGTCAAGCCTATTATGATCTAGCATTAACGGTTAAGCCTGGTGACCCAGGAGTATGTTGGGTGGGTGGTGTTTCGTTGTGGAAAGCTGGAGCGGCTACGCAACCGGAGCAAATTGCTGCGAATTTCGATTTCGGAAGTTCTCAATATTATGTTCACAGTGATATTCAAACATTTGAAATTGCTCCAAATGGTGATTGGTTTATCGGTTGTGATGGTGGTCTATTCAAATCTATTGATGGTGGAAACACATTCAATGCGATTAACAGAGGATATAATGTAACTCAGTTTTATGGAATAGCTCATGGGGGCGGATATGCTGCAATGGGTGGTGCGCAAGACAATGGGACAATTTTAATCCCAGGTATGGATAATTCAAATTTCAGTACAATTTCTTGGCAGCAAGGTGTTTCTGTCGGAGGTGGTGATGGATTTGATTGTGAAATTTCAAACGTAACTGTTCCGGGTGTGAACGTTGCATTCTCTTCGGTTTATTTTGGAGCTATCAGTCGATTCAATGCTCAAGGTTCAGGTGGTGAGTTCTACGATGACGAAGTTATTGCAGCAATTGGAACTGACGGTGAGGCAGGTTCGTTCTATACGACTATGCGCCTGTTCGAAAATACGAACGATGAAAATTCGCAACAATACGTATGGTTGGTGAATAACCGTGATTTCGATTTATTCAGTTCTGTGAACGGAACAGATACTACTTGGTTAGACACAGCTTTGTATACACAGAACATGACATTGCCATTCCCATACAGGTTCCCTGTTGGTGACACGCTTCATTTTTGGGATGTGTTAGACCGTCCGGCTGTTTATTCAACCACGCCATTAACGGCAGATCCAAACTACCCTTGGTTAGCGGCGCAGGCATTGACATCTACTGTAGATTCTACCATCTGTGATACGACCATCGTTGGGTACACAGATGTTATTGATCAGATTACAGAGCAAACAGTTACAATTTATTGGTCAGATACTATTATAAACCCAATAACAGGAGCTCAAATTATCGTGAACGACAGTTCAATAGTAGTCGTTGGAGTAGATACCACCTATATGACGGTTCCTGTTTTAGACATTCAGTGCACGACCACAACTTGGTACTATTACGCTGCTGATCAGTTGGAAAATGTTCGTGAGCGTTGGCAGGTACAAGACAAGTTCACTTCAATCTTCGTTACAGGATTCTTCGGTACAGAAGGTTTGTGGATGACTCGTCAGGCCTTGAACTTTAACACTTCTCCAGATTGGTGGAAAATTGGAAACGCTCCAGGTTCTGGTGTGAAAGCTTATGAATTCTCTAAAGATGGAAATACACTCTTCTACAGCAGCTGGAGTGGAACACTTTACCGCGTAACAGGATTTAATCAAGTTTGGAGTGTTGATGATATTCCGAATTTGACTACTTCAACCCTTATTACAAATGCAGGTGGAACTATAACAAGTATTGCCTCTGATCCGAATGATCCTGACCACTTGGTACTTACCGTTGGTGGATATGGTAGTGTGGGTAGCGGAAAGGTAAGAGAATCATTCAACGCAACATCAGCATCTCCAACATTCTCAAATATTTGGTACAACACTTCACCGTTGAACAAAATGCCAATTTATTCTGCGATTATCGATGTGAATGATCCTTCAGGAAACACGATTGTTGTTGGAACTGAATACGGCGTATGGGCAACCAATGACGGTGGTACTACTTGGACGCACAGTTCTGGTGTTGCAACAGCTATTCCAGCTGAGCCTATGGCTGGCGCAAGCGTAGGTTCTTTAGCTTATGTTCCGGTATTCGATTTACGTCAGCAACAAGTTGGACAACGTCCATACATGAACCCAGAAAACTACGGAGTAATTTACGCAGGTACACACGGACGT
Source organism: Flavobacteriales bacterium (assembly GCA_947466425.1). GTDB lineage: Bacteria > Bacteroidota > Bacteroidia > Flavobacteriales_D > Sanyastnellaceae > CAIZGX01. Next base: position 17,466 of record CANIBZ010000005.1, on the reverse strand, counting down.
GGTATCTTCCGCAGCGATGATTTCTTCTCTGTAGATGTTGCTGAAAACAATGGTGCTGGTGTAGACGGAAATGACGTAAGCTTATCGGTTTATCCTAATCCAACAACAAACACAGCATTCGTTAACTTGAATGTTACTTCAACGGTAAACCAAGCATATGTTCAAGTTTACAATGTAAACGGACAATTAGTGAAGAATGTAAATGTTGGACAGTTAACACCAGGATCACACAAAATTGATTTGGGAGTTGAATCTCTTGCAACAGGAACATATGTAGTGAAAACATTTGCTGGTAACGCAAGTGGAACTGCAAAATTCATTAAGCAATAAGCTATATCAATTTTTGAAAAGAGGCCCTGTGGGGCCTCTTTTTTTTGAGGGTGTTTTCTATTTAATGACTTACTTTCGTTAGAAGCAATTGAGTTAAGGAAATGAGCACACACAGAGCAGCAATAAACGGATTTGGTCGAATAGGCAGAACTTTGCTCAAAGAAGCTTTACGTAGAGATGAGTTGGAGATAGTTGCCGTGCACGACTTGGCAGATATGCATACTCTCTTGCATTTGCTGAAATACGATTCAACGCAGGGCATTTTTGAGATGTCAATTGAATCGGTTGGAGAAAATACAGCTCTTATTGGGGGAAAGATTATTCGGTTTTTGAAGAACGTGTCGGAATTTCCTTGGAATGAGATGAACGTTGATTTGGTTTTTGAATGTTCAGGGACGATGAAAACTGAGGTGCAATGTGAAAAGCATATTTCTGATGGAGCTTCTCGTGTTTTATTGTCGGCCCCTTCGGAAGATCAAATGCCCATGTGGATCGTTGGTGTGAATGACCATCAGATTGATTTAGACAGAAAAATTATTTCTTGCGCTTCGTGTACGACAAATAATGCAGCACCCGTTATTCAATTGATAGATGATGCGTACGGTGTTGAGAGTTGCTATATTTCAACCGTTCATTCGTACACCGGTGATCAAAAGCTGCACGATGCGCCGCACAAAGATTTACGCAGGGCAAGGGCGGCAGCGACATCTATTGTTCCAACGACAACTGGAGCGGCAAGAGCTTTAACTAAAGTATTTCCTCATTTGAGCGAACGACTGGGAGGCTGCGGTATTCGTGTGCCAGTTCCGAACGGTTCACTTTCCGATTTAACGTTTATGGTTCGAAGTAAAACGACTGCGAATGATGTAAATGAACTTTTTGAAAATTGGACAAATACACATCAGAGTATTCTTGAAGTGTCCCATGAACCGCTCGTTTCAAGGGATATTGTAGGGAATAAGCATAGTTGTATTATAGATGCAGAACTCACTTCTGTAATTGGTTTTATGATAAAAGTAGTCGGCTGGTATGACAACGAAATGGGCTATAGCAATAGACTTTTGGATGCGGCTGAAATAATAAGGAAACACTAGATGGAATTTTATCAGTTCATATTGTATGGATTTTTAGCGGTGGTGAAATTTGTCATTACCCCTTTTACAATTTATGCAACAGGAAAAGATACAATTCAATTTGGTGAAGTTGTTTTAACAACAAGTACTGGTGCTGCTTTTGGAGTTTTGTTGTTTTACTATGGCGGAACTTATCTCTTTAAATGGACGAGTCATTGGAAGTCCAAAAAGATTAAGCCAGTGTTTACAAAGGGAAGACGAAGAATCGTATTCATCAAGCATAAATTCGGACTCATAGGATTCATTGCTATTTCAGTTATTATCTCGGTGCCAATCACCTCTCTGTTGGCAGCGAAGTTTTTTAAACACAACAAGTTCACTCCCCTTTGGCTAATAATTGGATTCATGGTTTGGTCGTTTATTCTTTCTTCCGCGGCTTATTATATCAAGTGGTTTTAAATGAAAAAGTATAAAGCAATCCTTTGGGATTTAGATGGCACCCTTTGGGATTTGAATGGAAATACAACCATTGCGCTAACGCAATTGTATAAACGATTTGAATCGAATCATTTTCAGAACACTTCACTGGAGTTTTTTTTAAATGCTTACCCCAAGCACAATGAAAGAGTTTGGGCATTGTATCGCGAAGGGAAAATAGCTAAGGAAGAACTCAGAAATAGGCGGTTCATTGATTTGTTTACCGAAGTGAATGCGTCTTTCGATATGGATTTTGTTGAATTATTCGCAACAGAGTTTCTTGAAGTATGTCCTCGACTTCCTCATCTCATTGAAGGGGCTCGTGAGATTTTGGACCATACGAAAAACAACTATACTCATGTTATTTTAACCAATGGATTCATAGAAGTTCAAGGTTTTAAAATGGCAGCAGCACAAATTGAGCATTATTTTTCAACAGTGGTGTATAGTGAAGAGGCGGGGGTGCGCAAACCCCATCAGGCTATTTTTGATTTAGCGCTTCAACGCGCGAATTGCACGGTTGAAGAGGCATTGATGATTGGAGACGACTGGGATGCCGATATACTAGGCGCTAGAAACGCGGGGATAGACCAAGTCTTTTTCACGGCTACAGAGAAGCGTTTGGCAGAATTACACAACGGAAAATCTGTGCGACACAACTATGTTCCTACCTTTACCATTGACACTTTGGATGAATTGAAAAATATAATTTAATATGGAAAACAACAACGAAACTCCTCAACCGATTAGCATTGAATTAAGTGAAAATATAGCTGAAGGTACCTATTCGAATTTGGCTGTTATTACGCACAGCACCTCTGAGTTTGTGCTTGATTTCATTCGTGTTATGCCGAATGTGCCAAAGGCAAAAGTTCAATCAAGAATCATAATGACTCCGCAACATGCGAAGCGTTTAATGAAAGCGTTGCAAGAAAATATTTCTAAGTTTGAAGCGCAGAATGGCGTGATCAAAGAAGGTGTTTCAGATGTACAATTTCCAATGACGTTCGGCGGACCGCAGGGACAAGCTTAAGCGAAAAGAGGAGTTATTGCTCCTTTTAATTCAGTATTGAAGAACGGCGTGTTCTTTCCCCGGGATATCCAAGTGTTGTTTGATACTTTGGTTATGCCTTTAGTGGAAATGAGAGTGAGCCGCGCAGGTTCTCCGATTTCCATTTGAATAGGAGGAATGTTCGCTGAGAATTCTGCACCAATTGTGAATTTTTCAATCAGAGTTTCAATGGGCACTTCGTTTTTTACAGCACTGTAAATGGTTTGAAAGGAAATTTCAATTCCACTTATTCCGAAGTTGGCATATTCAAACTCGAGTTCTTTGTTCTCAATAACCAAAGGCGTGTGCTGACTTTCAATAGCGTCAATAGTTCCATCAATTAAACCATTGATCAGAGCTTTTCTATCTGCAGTGCTGCGGAATGGGGGCCATGTTTTCTTATTGCTATCGTAGTCAATCATATCTTCATGCGTGAAGGAAAGCTGATGAGCTGCAATAGAGCAGGTCACTTGAAGATCATCCTTCTTCGCTTTCCGAATCATGTCAACTCCCTTGGCGGTGGAAATGCTATAAAAATGAAGGCTTCCGCCTGTGTATTTTAACAATGCAAGATCACGTTGAATTCTTAACGTTTCACTCAATTCACTCGCGCCCTTCAATCCCATTTTCACACTGGTTTTCCCTTCGTGCATTTGTGCCTTTGGGTGAACCGAATAATCGTTCGGTGCGACGAATATTCGGGTATTCGTTTGCTTCGAATACTCCAGTGCGCGCATCATGAGCTCAGTAGATACAGTGTGTTCATCTTCTGTAAATCCGACAGCGCCCGCTTTTTGAAGTTCGGAAAATTCGGTGAGTTGTTTTCCTTTCATCTCTTTTGAAAGAGATCCTATAGGTAATAGTTGAAAATCCGGTGTGTTTTCTTTCGTGAGAAACTGAACAGCACCTTGATTGTCTGTCACGGGCATAAGAGAGGGCATCAAACATACGCGCGTGAATCCACCTTTTTTCGCTGCGGCAATACCACTGCGCAAAGTTTCGTTTTGTTCAAATCCCGGTTCCCCGAAATTGGCTCGAAGATCTGTGAAGGCAACAGTTAAAATATGGTCTTTTCCGGCTATGATTTTTGATTTTCCAACGGGTAGATTTTTACCAATGGCTGAAATAATTCCATTGGTTAATTCTACATCCATAATCTTTAAATGATGCTTCGAAAGAGGCGAAAAGAGTTTGGCGTTTTGAATCAGTGTTTTCATATTTTCGATTTCCAAATTTTAATGAATACGATTTCCAAAGCAATAAACAAAAGTGCTGCGTAGATTAAATATTTCCACAATGAAATGCCTCCACCTAATTCAGTGGCAAGCGCTTGAAGCATTTCCGGATCGGCATCTTTTACAGAGAAATTATTCAATCCAATTTGTTGCGCCAGTTTCATGAGTTCATCAGCACCAATCAATTCGACATTGCTTTCGGTGTTGTTGAAGTTCATAGCCAAGGGCATAACATTTACTCCATTTTCTTTCACAACATAAAATCCAGCGTCGCCCATTTCAATGGGAAGAAAAACATCTGTTTCTCCACCGACGCTTCGCGATTGTGCAATGAAAGTTTTGGAATTGGTAGTTGCGCTAATCTCGAATAGTCCTTCTGCCGAAGTTGGCGTGTGACTTAAGGTTAGGTAGGATTCTTTTCCCAATTGATAGTACAAGGCTTGTACTTCAGCGCTTGTCTCTGCTGCACGAAGCAAGCTTACTGGAAACAACGCGTGCGACAGAAATGTGCTCTCTGTTTTTAGACTGGTTACGGATGAGACAAACAACCTTCCTTTTCCATGGTTTGTTAGAGCGAGCAATGGAGAGTTGTCTTGAAAAGAAATTAATGGAATGGATTTAAAATTTCCATTATTTAGCGGGAAGTGTAAAGTTGCTGATGGAAGTGAAGCGTTGTTTTGAAGCTTTTCAAAAGCAGGGCTGTAGAACGGATTGCTTAGATCAACCATGTTTGCGGCTAAAGCTGTATTCGATTTTGCCCCTAGCTGAACGCTATTGCACCTTCCAAGAAAATTGTTGTAGCTCAATAAGTCTGAAAGAGTATGCGGAATGATAAAAACGGATCCCCCTTGGTCTATGTAACTTGAAAGGTCACCAATGAGTTGAGGAGAAAGTGTTTGAATTCCTTGAACAATTATGAAGTCTGAAGTTTGAATAGCTTCTGTCGTTACTGAAGTTTCGTTTACTGTGCTGAAATTGTATTGCGGGTCGTTATCGAAAAGTTGAGACACGTTTTGCTGCTCGCTTCCTACGAGGTTCAGAATATTAATTTTTTCTGAAATGGAATATGCGAAATAATGAACGTCGTCGAAAACAAGAGGAAAATCGTTTATTCTAACGCTGCCGTAATGAAATCCCGTTTGCGTTGTGCTGAAAGCTATTGGAACTGTAACAATGCCCTTGGGTGGAATGGTAACGCCACTTACTGCTTTTTGTAATCCATCAAGTTCAAGACTGAGGGGAGCATTTTCAATAAGTTCGGCGCTGTGATTTTGAATCACAACGAGCAGCGTGTCCGAGTTGTTTAAAATGCGCTGGGGAGTTGAGAAATAAAGGGAGTCAACACTTAAGTTTTTCTGCACGTCTCTTGTTGCAGGAATGGCCGTGATAAATTCATTTTCAGCATTTGCAAGTTCTTGAATTTCGCTGGTGTTGCGTTGAAAATCAGAGAGCCAATAATAGAGGTGTATGTCAGCTGCTGATTTATTCAGTAGGTCTCGCTGACGTTCGAAAACAGCACTGATTTGTTTTGTTTCAGGGCTGAATGAGATGCTTTGAATCGACTGAAGCGCTTCATCTTTAGAGAGAAGACGTTGATCTCCGCCTTTGAAGCTATTTGAAATAATCTGGAATCGATCGTTGTTTGAAAAAGAGCTAACTAATGCGGTGGCTTTTTGTTTGGAAATTTCTAAAAATGAAACTCCGGCCTCTTGGCCTTGCATGCTCAGACTGTTGTCGATGTAGACACTTACCGCACGAACGCCATTCATCTTTTCGCTCTGTGCAGTTGGAAAAAAGGGTTGAGCAAAGGCCAGAATAATACCGGTGAAGGCGAGCAATCTACAAATTAGTATGATGATGTGCCTAATTTTCGAGGATTTGGTTGTTTCCGATTTCACTTCTTTCAGAAAGGAAATATTGGAAAAGGCAATTTTTTTATACCTACGAAAATTAAAGAGGTGAATAAGAACCGGAACGGCTAGAGCAGTAAGGGCCCAAAGTATTTCGGGATGTACGAATTGCATTTCGAAGCTCAAAGATAGCGAATAGATGTCGTATTTTCGGCAAATGGAAAAGAAACACCCCGAGTCATGGATGATGAGTCACGGATACAATCCGAAATGGAGCGAAGGATCAGTGAAGCCACCGATCTTCCAAACATCTACTTTCGTCTTCAATACTGCCGCTGAAGGAAAACGCTTTTTTGCGTTAGCTTACGGGAAGGATTCTATGAACGAAGGCGAGCAGCTTGGTCTAATATACAGCCGCTTGAATAATCCTAACCTTCAAATTTTGGAGGAGCGTTTAGCCTTGTACGAAGGCGCAGATGAAGCTGCAACTTTCGAAAGTGGAATGAGCGCCATTGCTACCACCATGTTAGCATACTTGCGTCCGGGCGATATCTTGGTATGCAGCCATCCAACCTACGGTGGAACGCATCACTTCATTCATCAAGTGCTAATCGATTTCGGTATTCAATGGGAATCTTTTGGTCCTAATGACTCTCTTGATGAATTGTATGATCGTCTTCATTCAGAAAATAAATTAAGTCGTGTGAAAATGGTTTTCACCGAAACTCCTGCGAATCCAACAAATCATTTATTCGATTTGAAGGCCATTCAGGATTTCAGAATTAAAATTGAAGCCACCTCAGGCAATAAAGTTTTATACGCCGTTGACAACACTTACATGGGACCTATTTGGCAGAAGCCCATAGAGTGGGGAGCAGATGTGGTATGCTACAGTGCTACGAAGTATTTAAGCGGTCACAGCGATTTAATAGCTGGTGTTACGGTTGGAAAGAAAGAGCACATAACTGCAATAAAAACATTACGTACATTTTTAGGCAACATGATAGCGCCTTACACCGCGTGGTTGCTAACCCGCAGCATTGAGACATTGAAAATTAGAATGGATCAACAGACGAAGAATGCTGTTGATGTTGTTGAATTTTTATTGAAACACCCGAAAATTGAGCAAGTGTTTTTTCCAGGATTACCAACCAATTCAGCACAACAAATTGCAATATACAAGGAGCAATGTAAAGCGCCTGGAGCTATGATTGGGTTTACGGTTCGTGGCGGTGAAGAGGAAGCATTCCATGTTTTAGATAATTGCAAACTTATTAAATTGGCGGTTAGTTTGGGAAGTAATGAGAGCCTTGCACAGCATCCCTTTTCAATGACCCACGCAGACGTTCCCGATGAGGATAAAATTGGAATGGGTATTACTGAAGGAATGATTCGATTAAGTGTCGGAATTGAAAATTCTGAAGATATTATTGCGGACTTAGCTCAGGCGTTGTAGTTTTAAAAAAAATATTGACAAGTGAGATTATTTTATGGGCTAATTTTTATTTTATTCAATTTATTGACAAGTTTCACTAGTATTGGACAGTGCTTTGACTTTGTGAATGCGCAATTTTCGTCTGAAATTATTGAAGCACATTTGGAAAGTACTTTTGATAGGGATAAAGAAGTTCAAATAAACAAGGCCAAAGAAGACCTGAAGGTGAAATTGCGCACAGAAATGTCAGAAAAGATTTTAATTAGTGTGCAATCCCAGACAAGCAGTGAAGTCATAGAGGTGAATGATAAGTTGTCATCTTATTTCGATTCGCATGTTGACATTCATTCATCTTCAAATTTGAGTTATGGTGATTTTACTTTTTGTGTTGATCACAAATCGAAAAAATTATTCGGCCGTTTCACAATTGATAAGTTGAAATTGGCTAAAGCTAATTACGCCGATTGTTTGAGCGCTGTAAAAGGGCTGAAAGGAGAGATCAATGCGGCTTATAATTCCTCGAGCAATGTGGATGCAAGTATGTATAGAAAGAAGCTAGAGTTATTGAATTCGCATATGAAAACATCTATTTATCTAGATCCAGATATAGACTATGAGAGTTTTGATAATTTTTATAATGATTGTCAAAATGCCATTGCAAAATTGGGACAATCTCAAGTTCAGTTGCATTATGAAGAGGAAATGGGTTATGTGCGTGACTCTCTTGGAATGGAAAGATACAATTATGCGATTAAGACGCTTCGCAGATTGCAGAAACAGTTCAGGAATGATCCAATTATTCTACAAGAGCTTGAATCTGCAGAATTGAATTATAAGGTTAAGCTGAAGCGGGATGTCCTCCTTTATGAATCTAATTCGAGGTACGAAATGGCTCTAAAAGAAATCGATGCATATTGTTCTTTGCTGTCATGTGAAAATGAGATTAAAGAAATGAAGTTAAGCTTGCAAATGGCATATTTTGATCAGATCTATGTTCAACTGGAAAATGCAATTGAGAAGGGATTAGAAACCGAGATTTATAAATTTAAAGGCCAAATTGATAGGCTGAAGGATGTAAATCTAAAGAAGTATATAGAAATTCAAAATAAGTGTTCTGATTACGAACGAAACAAGGCATTAGAGCAGGCAGAGGCGTTATACAATCGAAGAGATTACCAGGGGGCTTATGATGCGATAAAGGAGTTAGAAAAAACTTTTGGAAAATCTGACTCTGAGATTACGCATCTAAAGAAAAAGGTGGGCGGTCATATTGTTAGGGATTTAATCAAGAAAGAGAAACAAAATAGGCCATTTAATTATTCTTTGCAACTGGGGACGGAACTGTTTTCAAATGAAATGTTATTGGATTCGGTGAAGAATTTTCAAGTTACAAATTGGAATTTCGCATATTCGAGTGGCCTTTATAAGATGTACAATACTCAGAAATTCAGCGGTCATAATTCAGGACGAAAAGTTAAATACGCTGATTTTATTGGATTGAAATTCACTTATTTCGATTATCCATCTACGTTTTACACTGGAGTAGGAGACACCTCTTTAATGGTTCACTCTAATCAATACGCGTATCAATTGTGTTTGGATGGCTTATCGGCGAGATTTTTACATTACTCGCTAGGCGTTAAATACCAAAACCTTCAAACGCTTGGATCAAATTGGAATAGACCAAGTGAATATTACGGTTCCCTGGGTTTAAGAATAGGAGTTAGAAAGATAAATTGGGTAACAGACTTGGGAATTCGAACACAATTTCAGGGGAAAGCAAATTTTCAGATTAGCACAGGCTTATATTACCGATTAGATTTTAATCGGAAATTTGGAAGACGGGATAGGCTTGAATGCAAATCCAAATTAAAATAAAAAACGCCCGCATCGCGGGCGTTTTTGTTTGTCTAATGCAAGAGATTATCTCGCAATTCCTACAGCACGCTTTTCACGGATAACCGTTACACGCACTTGGCCAGGATAAGTCATTTCAGTTTCAATACGAGAAGCCAATGAAATCGCCAATGCATCTGCTTGATCATCTGTTACGCGATCCGCCTCAACCATTACACGCAACTCACGACCTGCTTGAATAGCAAAAGATTTAGACACACCAGGATATTCCAAAGCTAAATTCTCTAAATCACGTAAACGCTGAATGTACGCTTCAACCACTTCTCGACGAGCGCCAGGACGAGCTCCTGAGATAGCATCACAAACTTGTATAATTGGTGAAAGCAAAGTAGTCATTTCAACCTCGTCGTGGTGAGCTCCGATGGCGTTGCAAACGTCTGGTTTTTCGCCATACTTTTCTGCCAACTTCATACCCAATACTGCGTGCGGCAATTCGCTTTCAGTGTCAGGAACTTTTCCAATATCATGAAGCAATCCCGCTCTGCGCGCAGCTTTTGGATTCAATCCCAATTCGCTTGCCATGGTAGCACAAAGGTTGGCTACTTCGCGGCTGTGCTGCAATAAGTTTTGTCCGTAAGAAGAACGGTATTTCATGCGTCCAACCATGCGAACCAATTCGCTGTGAAGACCGTGAATGCCCATTTCAATACAGGTTCGCTTTCCAACTTCAACAATCTCCTCTTCAATGTTCTTGCTAACCTTTGCAACAACCTCTTCAATACGCGCTGGGTGAATACGTCCGTCTGTAACCAATTGGTGAAGAGAAAGACGTGCAATCTCTCTGCGAACTGGATCGAAACAAGAAAGGACAATCGCCTCGGGCGTATCATCTACAATAATTTCAACTCCGGTAGCCGCTTCCAGCGCACGAATGTTACGTCCTTCACGACCAATGATACGTCCTTTGATTTCGTCGTTTTCAATATTGAAAACAGAAACACTGTTCTCAACCGCATGCTCAACGGCTGTGCGCTGAATGGTCTGAATAACAATTTTCTTCGCTTCTTGATTGGCTTTTAGTTTAGCCTCGTCTACAATCCCTTGAATTTGCGAAGCGCATGCATTACGCGCATCTTCCTTCAACATATCCATCAATTGTGCTTTCGCATCATCGGCAGAAAGTTTAGAAAGGTCTTCTAATTGAGCGATGATTTTTTGCGATGATTTTTCTAAATCGGCAGACTTCTTTTCATGCAATTCGATCGCCTTCGTCGCGCTTTCTTTTTGAGCATCGGCCTCTTTTTCCTTGCGCTTCAGTTGTTCTTGTTGTTGTGAAATTTCGCGTTCGCGATTCTTAATGCGGTCTTCCGCTTGTTTCACTTTATTGTTTTTCTCACCAACCTCACGGTCGTGTTGCGACTTCAATTCCAAAAATTTCTCTTTGGCTTGAAGAATTTTCTTCTCTTTAAGGGTTTCTCCTTCTTTCTTCGCTTCTTCAATAATGCCATCTTTCTTAGACTTTAAAGCACCATTCAAAACAAAGTAGGTAAGAAGAGCACCACTGACTACTCCGGTAATTGAGCAAACAATAATCGTTACACTGCTATCCATACTATAAAAGTATTAGTGTTCCACATGCGGACGTTCGGGTCCGTTTCCTAAAGCAGAGGGGGGAGAGTATAGTGGACTAGTTCGCCAAGTAACCGTTTACGAGATTCTCTAATGCTGAGAATTGCTCGGTATAATCGGGTGCGGCAGCTTCTTTTTCAATCGTAACTTCTTTCTCAACAATGACTTCCTTTTCCACCACAACCTCAATGGTTTTTTCTATAACCTGGGCAGGGGTGTTGTTTAGTTTAGTTATGATTTGTAAAGCCGCCATGGCTACTAAATCGCCTCTGTCTTTTACACCATAGTTTTTTTGAAACATTGAAACGGCCTCTTCCAATTGCAACTCTGCTTTGCGGATAGCAGCTTCTTCAGAAGCCTTCACCGAGAGAGGGTAATTTTTACCAGCAATGGATATTTGTAAGGTTACTTCGCTCATTGTTCCACTATTTGTTTAATAGTAAAAGACATTCGTCTATCTCTTTTACCAATGCGTTGATTCTCTGCTTAGTTGAATGAACATGATCTATTTGTGTTTCATTCCTCAACGATTGGGTTGCTTCTAACTCTTCTATTTTAACATTTAAGTCCTCAATCTGAGATTGGAGACCCTTGTTGATTTTGTATACCGAGGCTAATTCTTCGTTTACTTTAGCTAATGCGTTTACTGCATTGCGCTTGGATTCACCCAATTCGTGAATTTTTGCTGTAAGTGTTTCAAAGTGTTGAGCCGATTCCATAAATACGTATAGCTTTTGTTGAAGCGTCACAAAGTTAGTTAAAAAGAGTCCATAGCCCTTCGCTTTTTTTACGCGGGGGTTGTGAATAAATTTTCAGTTGCAACGACGGCCTTTGATGTTTTTTACGCATTTTGCACTATGACTTTCAGTAAATTAAAAAATAAACTTCTCGTTGCTTTGCTTTTTAGCGTTTCGTTAAGTTTTGCACAAACGCCAAAATGGAATTGCGGATCTCCTTTAGATATTCCTCTTCATCTCGCGGGTTCTTTTGCTGAAATTAGATCGAATCATTTCCACGCGGGACTTGATTTAAGGACCAATGAAAAGGAGGGTTTGTCTGTTTATGCCGCTGGTGATGGATACATTTCGCGTGTGAAAATATCACCTGTGGGTTATGGTAAAGCCCTCTATATTACACACCCAGAAGGATACACTACGGTTTATGGGCACCTTCAATCCTTTAGCTCGGAAATAGATTCGTTGGTGAGGTTGCAACATTTTGCAAAGGAATCGTATGATTTGGATTGGTATCCGAAAGAAGGGCAAATAAAAATTTCAAGGGGAGAGGTCATTGCGCTCAGCGGAAACTCAGGCTCAAGTTCAGGACCACACGTACATTTTGAAGTGCGTGAGAATGGAACAGACTTATGTTTAGATCCGATTTCATTCGGATTGCCGGTGCTTGATACGTTAGCTCCTGCCCTTGAATCTTTCAGCGCTTGGTCGGGAAGAGCGGCGAGTGAGTTGAGCCAAAGTTTTCTTCCCGAAATTGCAAGCTTCACAAAAGGCAAAGGTTCTTCCAGAGATCAGCCCCTGGTCATTGAAAAAGGAAATCTTGAATTAGCTGTTCGCATTATTGATAGATATGTGAAAGGCAGTGGTGAATGCGGAGTGCAGTCGATTCGTGTTAAAGTAGATGGTGCCTTGTTGTATTCGATGGAAATTCAATCGGTGAATTTCAATACCACGAAAGCGATTAATGGATTTGTTCCAATGGGAATTTATAAATCGAAATCAGGGCAGTGGTACCGTTGTTCCTTGCCCGAAGTGCAGCATTTAAAAAATGAAGTCAAGAGCAGTTACACTCCAATAAATATCCAAGACACTGCTGTTCACGAAGTGGTGTTTGAGGCCGAAGATTGGAATGGCAAGATAACAACAGCAAACGGATATGTATGCGCAATGAAGGCGCCTTGGAAAAGATCTTCAAGAGATAAATTAATTCCAGCTGGTGAAGAGAAAGTTATCTCGTTCAAGGGCGGCAGCCTAGTCTTTCAAAGTACGAGTTTGTTCGACGATGTTTATTTGCAAATGATAGAACGTGTTCATGATTCGCTAATGCCTCCAGTCGCGGATATCGGTCATTCAGGTATTGCACTATACACCCCGGTGAAGGTCAAATTCGATTTAAGTAAAACTTCATCAGAGCGAAGAAAGAAAGTGGTGGTTGTTCAAGGCGAAGGTGCAAATAGAAAGTCAATAGGCGGGTCTGTTGAAGGTACAAACATTGTAGCAACAGCATCTTCTTTGGGAATATTCTCGTATGCCACCGATAATGAATCGCCAAGCATAGATTTTGTCAGTCAGAGTTTGCCGAAAAGTGGAACGAAGGGGTACATTAATTTCACTGTTCGCGACGGCTTAAGTGGAATTTCAACCATTCGCCCAACACTTGATAATAAATGGTTGTATTATGAATACGATTCAAAGAATAATGCAGTGCATGTAGAATTACCAGCTTCAATGAGTGATGGATTATCGCACGAATTCAATTTGAAGGTGATTGATAAAGTAGGAAACGAATTCAGTTTTAAAAAGTCTTTTAACTAAAGAAACTTTTCGGAAGATCCAGCCACTCCAATGCAGAACCGTGCATGATGTTTTCTAAATCGGATTGTTCCAATTGCATTTCTTCAATGAATTGTCCAATGTGTAAATCGCCGAGCGGAAATGGATAGTCGGTTCCCAATGCAATTTTTTTCGTAGACTGTTTCGTCATAATGTAACGAAGCAAATCGCTATCGTGCGTTGCGCTGTCGATCCAAAATTTATTCAAGTAGTGACTCGGTGCCACATTGTTGTCTAATGCAACAAGGTCTGGTCTGCAATTGAAGCCGTGTTCAATTCTGCCAAGTGTAGGAATGAAAGAACCTCCAGCATGCGCAAACAAAAAACGAAGCTTTGGAAATTTTTCAATCACACCAGAAAATATCAATGAACAGATTGCGCGAGTTGTTTCCGCGGGCATGCCCACCAACCAAGGTAGCCAATATTTCTTCATGTCGTTTTCGCCCATCATTTCCCACGGGTGAACCATGACGCACATGCTTAAGTCTTCGCAAGCTTTCCAAAGTGGAAGAAATTTTTCGTCGCTAAGATTAACACCATTGATATTCGATCCAATTTGAATTCCACGAAAACCTATTTTCTTCGCACGTTCCAATTCAATAATAGCCATTGGAATGTCGTTCATGGGAAGCGTAGCCAAACCCACATAGTTTTTCGGGTGCTCTTCCACAATCATTGCAATATGATCATTTAGAAACTCAGAAACTTTGCGGGTATGTTCGGGCTTCGCCCAATACGAAAACAAAACGGGAATGGTACAAACCACTTGAACTTGCGTGTTGTATTTCGCGTATTCATCGATGCGTAAAATGGGATCCCAGCAATTCGATTCTATCTCGCGAAAGAACTGGTCGCCTTGCATCATGCGCGCAAAGCCACTTCTGTGGTGGTCGAGGTGAATGAATTTTCCATAACCGAACTCCTTACTCCAATTGGGTAAGTGATCGGGCATAATGTGGGTGTGGGTGTCTATTTTTAGCACGGCGGTTTTTCGTGAAGCGAAGTTAACGCTTTCTTTTATTCTTTTTTTACTCGGCGTAAATCGAGCATGTTTACTGAATTCGTTGGGAAGTTCTTGATGTTCGAACGAATGAAGTGCATGACTTGGTCGTAGTAAAGCGGAATAATGGGAGTCTCTGAATGAATTATTTGTTCAAGTTGTTTACTATAAATTAACGTGCTATCGGTTGAATTTGTTTTCCCCATTCTCGAATAGATTTTATCGTATTCAGGATTGCTGAAGTGCGTGTAATTCGGTCCGTTTGGGGTAAATCGAGAAGTGGTGAAGACGGAATAAAAGTTTTCAGGATGCGCGTAATCGGCTAACCAACTTTTTCTAAAAACAGAGAGTTGGCATTTCGAAGCCTGATCGCGAAATGCCGAACCTTGAAGCTGTTGAATCTCGCAAGGAATGCCCAATTGCTGCCATTCATGTTGAATGTATTCCATGAGGTCGGCGTAGTCACTGGTAGTATTCAGTATAATAGTTGGAAGATTTTTTCCATTGGGAAATCCTGCTTCTGCCAATAATTCCAGCGCTTGTTTTTTGTTGAAGGAAATGAGCTGTTCCGTATTTAAGTTTTTCGCGGCAGCAGGAGAACAGAATCCGAAGTCAGCTGGAATCACAGTATTGTTGCGCAAATGCTTCACCATATCTTTTTTATTTATGGAAAGGTGAAGGGCCATTCTTACTCGGGGGTCGAGCAATGCTTTGTTCGCTTGAAGGGACGGGTCTACAACGAATCCGAGATAGTCTGTTTTAATGAAAGGAGTTTTTTGCAAGTACAACTGAGAGCTGTATGCGCTCGATAAATTCCCATTCGGATCTAACAATTCATCCTTGAACGCATTGTGAATGCCACTCATGAAATCGTACTTGCCTTGAAGCAATCCTTGGTACTCAGCGGACATGTCTTTCACGAAATCTATTTTTACGGCATCTAGGTAGGGAAGGGTATTTCCGAATTCATCATTCAAATAATAGTTCGGATTTTTATGAAACACGAGTGCCACATTTTCATACCAGAACGCAAATTGAAAAGGGCCGCATCCGACGGGATGATTTCGGAAATCGGTTCCGTACATTTGAAGAGCTTCGTGCGGAACAATGTTGGCGTACTGTGTGGTGAGCAAGCCGAGGAACGGAGCGAATGGTTCTTTAAGTTGAATAATGAATGTTGAATCATTCGGCGCAGAGAATCCGTTTTCAATTACTTTTTCGAAAATCCATTTGCCTGGAGAAGCAACAGTGTTGTCTAATATTCTATTGAAGGAATAAACGACATCTGCGGCCACAACTTTTCTTCCTTGCTCTGAAGGGAAGCAAGCATTGTTGTGGAAACGCACGTCATTGCGAAGTGTAAAGGTGTATGACAGAAGATCCTCGGAAATTGAGAATGATTTTGCAACAGAAGGAACAATTTGAAGGGAATCATTCAATTCAACCAATCCATCGAAGAGTTGATTGGTGGCCCACATGATTTCAAGGTCACGGGCAAATGCTGGGTCGAGCGATGTTATGCCATTGCTTTCGTTGTAACAAAAAACATTTTTATTGTCGCTGCGTTTCGTTCCGCAAGAGACAAGCACAAAGAGAATTAGGACACTTCCGAAAAATATGTTTCCGTTAAATTTCATTCAAACAAAAATAGAGTAGGTGGAAGTAGAATTGTTCTGTTCTACTTTTGAGTTATGAAAAAAATAGGTGTGTTATTCTTCATAGCATTGATGGCATCGTGCAAAACCACTCAGCCAGATACGAAGACGTATTCCGATGCTCCGGCTAAAGTCAAGTTTGATTTAATGAGTTACAACGTTGAAAATTTATTCGACACCATTGATGATCCGAATAAGGCGGACGAAGATTTTACACCAACTGGAAAGTTGCAATGGAATACAGCGAAATATTACGAGCATCTAAATCATACGGTTGATGCGATTACTAACAAGGGAACAAACTTTCCGGCTATTGTTGGATTGATTGAAGTTGAGAATGGAACGGTATTGAATGATTTGGTGAATACATCTTATTTGAAAGGAAAAGGTTATCAAGTTGTTTGGTATGAAGGTCCAGATGAGCGGGGTATCGATGTAGCATTGATTTATGATTCGAAGAAAGTAGCAATAATTGGAAGCAGACCCATTCCTGTTGTTTTAGAAAGTGTATCAGACCCAAACACAAGGGATATTCTTAAGGTATCTGTTAAAGTGGGAAGTGAAGATTATCATTTGTTTGTGAATCACTGGCCTTCTCGCAGAGGCGGGCAAGATGAATCGGAGATGCATCGCATTAAAGCGGCAAGTGTCTTAAGAAAGGAAGTTGATCAGGTTCTTTCTGTCAATTCGAAGGCAAACATTATTTGCATGGGAGACTTCAATGATTTTCCTTCGAACAAAAGTGTACACGATGTTTTACAAGCGGGTGTTTCGAATGAACATTCGGTATTGTTCAATATGATGTCAGATTTCGAAGCGTTGAAAAAGGGAACACATTTTTACAAAGGAGAGTGGAGTCCGCTAGATCAGTTTATGGTTAGCTACGGAATGTTCGATAACAAATGTGTAAGTGCGAATTCTTTCGAAGTCGTGTCGTATGATTTTTTATACTACACATCAAAGGATGGTGTGAAATCCCCAGCTAGAGCTTATGTGGGTGATTCATACAAGGGAGGTTACAGTGATCACTTGCCTATACTTATGCATGTGAATTAATCAAACGAAAAAAAAACAGATCAAATAAAAAAGCCGTCTCGCAAGAAACGGCTTTTTTAATGTTCTGAAGTAGAATATTATTTCTTCTTCGCAGCTTTCTTAGGAGCAGCTTTAGCAGCAGCCTTCTTAGGAGCAGCAGCTTTTTTAGCAACGGCTTTCTTAGGAGCAGCAGCTTTTTTAGCAACAGCTTTCTTAGGAGCAGCAGCTTTTTTAGCAACGGCTTTCTTAGGAGCAGCAGCTTTTTTAGCAGC
>CANIBZ010000004.1 GCA_947466425.1 Flavobacteriales bacterium | reverse complement strand
CGTTCCTGTGCTTAAGGCATACGAGTGTGAAGATTTCCATAGCGCTATCGATGAGTTTTTCGATACGGTGCACGCGGCTAAACCAATTTTGATTGATTAACCTATGAGGAACACCCTCTTCTTGCTTTGTGCGCTTGTATTGTTTGCGGTTAGCGGATGTAAAAAGCCAACCGATTTGCAGGCAGATGGGCTTCTTCCGCAAGAAGATGTGTTGTACGCCAATCAGTCTGATACGGCTCGAATTCTAAGTTATATCGTTCGTGAGGACACCCTTTCTACAGACGAGCTTTCGGCTTGTTTGTTAGGTTCTTATACCGATGAAACCTTTGGAAGAACGTTGGCGAGTTTCTCCACACAATTCGTGCTTTCCGGAGCAAATCCAAGTTTCCCTGAAACCTTTGAAGTAGATTCTGTTATTTTCTCAGTGGCTTATACCGGTTATTCATACGGCTCTATGGGTGAAGGATATTTATCAGTGAAAGAACTAAGCGCAGACTTGCCGAAATCCGGAAGCTTCAACAGCTCGTACAATGCACCCGTGATGAACGAGAATTTGCTAGCAGACGCTTCTCAAACATTTCAATTCAAGCCAAAAACATATTTATACGGGATAGCAGATTCTCTTGCTCCCCAATTGCGTATTCCTTTAAAAACAAGTTTAGGTAATCGATTGTTGCAACCGGCTGACACAACAGCCTTGGATTCTGATGAGAATTTTCAAGCGTATTTCAAGGGGTTAAAAGTAGAGGCCGGGTCATACCCTATGGGAGTTGTAGCACTCGACCTCACAAACATCAACAGTAAAATTACCGTATACTACCGCTTCGATAATGGCGGTTTGGCAGACACTACCTTCTATGAATTTCCGGTAACTTCTGATTGCGGAAGATATTCTCGACTTCAGCATTTTTATCAATACGCCACCCAACCTGAATTACAGGGGTTTGTAACGACAGACACGCTTGCTAATCAAACAATGGCATATTTACAAGCCGGGGCAGGAACAAAGACCAAACTGGTTCTTCCCAATTTACTTGACCTTCAAATTAACGGTGGTAGAATAGTGAACAAGGCAGAATTAATCGTGCCCTTCGAGAAAGACGCCCGATACTCGCCAACTGGACAAATTTTTATTTTCTATCAAAACAGCGAAGGAACTTTGGTTGCTCTTCCCGATCAATTCAGTGGAACCATTGGTGGTGGTGTAGAAGAAGCAAACAAGCGGTATCGTTTAAACATCACTCAATACGTTCAAAAAGTTATTTCCGGAGATTTAGAAAACGCACCTCTTTTCATTGTCTCTGGCGCTGCCGGTGTTTCTGTAAACAGAACCATAATACACGGTCCGGAATTTTCGGAAAACCATTTTGAAAATTTGCGGCTTGTTATTACCTATTCAAATTAAAAGTCATTCAATATGTGCGGAATCGTTGGTTATTTAGGCAATGAGCCAGTTTATGAAAAGGTTATTAAAGGACTTAGTCGATTAGAATACCGCGGATATGACAGCGCTGGAATGGCGTATATAGAAGACGGAGAGCTTGTAGTTAAGAAATGTAAGGGAAAGGTTGTTGACTTAGAAAATGTTGTAGGCTCTGTTAAGCCGCTTTCACACATTGGAATCGGTCATACACGTTGGGCAACACACGGTGTTCCGAACGATGTAAACGCTCACCCGCATTGCAGCGGCGACGGTTCAATTGCACTCATTCACAACGGAATTATTGAAAACTACGCTTCCATTAAACAAGAGTTAATGAACCGTGGTCATGTGTTTTTAAGCGACACAGACACTGAAGTTTTGGTTCACTTGATAGAAGACGTTCGCAATGCAGAGAAGGTTAGTCTTTTCGAAGCGGTACGTCTTGCTCTTTCTGAAGTGCATGGTGCTTATGCCATTGTGGTTCTAGATAAATCAAATGCAGATCAGCTTATCGTTGCAAAGAAGTCCAGCCCATTGGTTATTGGCATTGGAGCACAAGACGATTTCTATATTGCCAGCGACGCAACACCGATTATCGAATACACGAAAAACGTAGTTTACCTGAACGATGAGGAAGTTGCGCGTGTGGATCGCAAAACAGGATTAACCATTGTTAATATTGACAATCAGAGTCAGACACCTTACATTCAAGCGTTAGAATTAAAGCTTGAGGCCATAGAAAAAGGCGGATACGATTCTTTCATGTTGAAGGAAATACATGAGCAGCCTCGTAGTATTGAGGACTCTATTCGTGGACGTGTGAACCTAAAAACCGGACTCATTAAAATGAGCGGAATAGATGAGCACGAAGAACGTTGGAAAACAGCTCCGCGAATTTTAATTGTGGCTTGCGGAACCTCTTGGCACGCGGGACTTGTTGCAGAATATTTGTTCGAAGACTTTGCGCGTATTCCTGTTGAAGTGGAATACGCCAGTGAGTTCAGATATAGAAATCCTATTATCTACCCTACTGATATTGTTATTGCCATTTCTCAATCTGGAGAAACAGCGGATACGCTTGCTGCTATTGAATTAGCGAAAGAGCGTGGCGCATTAATTTTCGGAGTATGTAATGTTGTTGGAAGTTCTATTTCTCGCGCTACACATTGCGGAGCTTATACGCACGCGGGACCGGAGATTGGTGTTGCGTCTACCAAAGCCTTCACGGCCCAGGTTGTTGTTCTTTATCAGATTGCGTTGAGTGTTGCTCAAAAGCGTGGAGTTATTTCAAACGAAAGAACAACGCGTTTAATGGCTGAATTGGGGTCTCTTCCGTTAAAGGTTGAACAAGTGTTGAAGACAAATGCCATTACAGAGGCCATAGCTGAGATTTACCAGCATTGTTCGAACGCTTTGTACCTTGGAAGAGGTTACAGCTTCCCGGTGGCCCTAGAGGGCGCTTTGAAGCTCAAGGAGATTTCTTATATTCATGCTGAAGGGTATCCGGCAGCTGAAATGAAGCACGGCCCTATTGCGTTAATTGATGAGAACATGCCAGTTATTGTCATTGCGACTGAGGGGGCTTCTTATGAAAAAGTAGTTAGTAATATTCAGGAAGTAAAGGCTCGTAAGGGACAAATCATAGCCATTGTTACCGAAGGAGACAAAACTGTGAAAGGCATGGCCGATCACGTGATTGAAATTCCTCGTACCGACGATAGCCTTGTTCCGATTGTATCTGTTATTCCATTGCAGTTGTTCTCTTACCACGTAGCCATCATGCGCGGCTGTAACGTTGACCAACCAAGGAATTTGGCGAAGAGTGTGACGGTGGAGTAGATATTGACAATTGTTTAATAATACTCTATCAGATAAAATTAAAAATTAACATCATTTCACAACCAACGTATCTCCGTTTTTAAGGAAAATATTTACTTCTGAATAAACGTATTTTCTTCTGAATTCATCTCGTTGCTCTTGAGTCCAAGATCTCATCATTACGGCTAATTCATGCTGGGATTCCAAAGATCGGGATCTTGTTTGCGGTTGGTGCTGAGGGGGTTGCTGATACACAACACTCATACATGGTGAACAACCGGAAACAGTTGCTGAAAAGAAGGAAATCCAAAAAATTTTTTTCAACGCTTAAAAAATGCCTGGGAATTTAAATTTTCAATCATCAAGATCTTTCACTCTAAACAAATTCCCCTTTTTCTAAAACGAAAGAGTAATTGATATAGTATTTCAAGAAAAAAATTAGAGTTCCACTAAAGATTATTCAACAAAAAAGGGTCTCTTGCGAGACCCTTTTCAGTATTCTTAAAACTTCAATTAGAAGTGGAAGTGAATCAATACAGCCGCTGGAGCAACTCCGAACGCGTTGTTATCAGTATCAAGTCCGAAAGATGAAGATTTTCCACCAGTTACAACTGGAGCACCTTGAACAGTTGTTTCAGAAGCACCTGTGCTAGAGAAACCTAATCCCCATCCGAATTCACCACCGATAGAAATCTTAGGTAAAACAAAGTACTCAGCACCTACAAAAGCGCGAACACCCAATCCGAATGTAGATCCAGCTTTAGTCTCTGTAGTCTGTCCGTCTACAACACCAGCTCCGTACTCATATGAAGTTTTACCTCCACCAAGTCCAACCATAGCCATTGCGCCATAGTAACCTTGAAGACGAGTGCTTCCACGACGATACTCAACACCACCACCTAAAGTAACATTGTTGTAGCTAGTTTTAACTACATCTTCATTTGCTCCGTTTGGAGTTGTTACTGAAGTAGAACCGACGCCAAGACGAACCATTCCGCGGTAAGCCATTTTGTCTGTCATGAATTTCTTTCCCGTGATAGCTGTTGCACCGTTAGTAAAGCCCATTCCGAAACCAGTGTTTGTTCCACCGTTCAACATGTTACCGAAGTAAGACAACATTGAAGATGCGTCTGCACCAATTGCGTAATCACCAGCTTCTGGTAAATAGTTTTCACCTTTTTTAGATGTTAACTGAGCATTCATTGTGCCCACTAGCGCTATTGAAGCGCAAAACAAAAAGATTTTTTTCATAATAAAAAAGTTTGATTTCGTCAAACTTATGAGTTAGAAGGGCTGATGCATCTCACTTGTATTTAACATTTCAACAACAACTCGTTAATAAGGAAATTATCTCCGTAGAATCAGCACGTTAACTATTTCAACAAATAAAAAAAGGGGCCGAAGCCCCTTACATTTTTCTCTCAAAAACATTACTTTATAATGTTGTAAAGCTCTTTTAGGTTGGGCTCTAGAATAATTTCAATTCTGCGGTTTCTTGCTTTATCCTCAGCGTCCAATGGATGATACTCGCTTCTTCCCGATGCCGATAGTTGCGTTGGGTCAATTGTACTGTTCGAGGTAATTAATTTTATTACTTCCGTAGAGCGCAGTACGCTTAATTCCCAGTTGTCTCTAGGTATAAGTCCGGCAGAATTAATCTTATCCGTGTCTGTATGACCTTCAACAGTAATATTCAAATCTTTTTCATCTTGAATAATTTTTGCTAATTGAATGATTGCTGCTTTTCCATCTGGATTAATATCTGTCTTTCCTGAGGGGAATAACAATTGCGCTTCCATACTTACGTAAACCTTTCCGTTTTCTTCACGTACTGAAATTCCTTTGTTCTTATAGTTCAGCAACGCTGCTTCTAGCTTCGCTTTCAGCATCTCACTTGCGCTGCGTTGCGCTTGAAGAAGAGAGTCCAGTTCTTTAATTTTTATTTCTCTGTCGAACAAATCCTTTTGTGCTTTCGCTAAGGCGGCCTGTTTTTCTTTCACCGACTTCTCTAATTTATATAAAGAATCTTCCTTCACTTGAAGCGCTTCCTTTGCCTTTTCTAAATCGCGAAGTAACTTCCTGTTCTCATCTAACGAGCTACTCAACAGCTTCTCGTTCTTAGATAAAAGCTCGTTATTTAAGTCATTCACCTTGTCATACATGACACGCAACCGGCGGTATTCCTTCCCGTAAAGAAGGGTGTCTTCATTCAACTTGCTAACCGATTTCCTTAAGGTTTCAATTGTAGTTCCCTGCTCCTTTGTTGTTGCACTTATGTTGTCAAGCTTCCGTTGCAATTCCATATTCTCGGCATCGGACTCCTCTTTTGCAGATTTAACTTCCGCAAATTTTCGTTGCGGCACACAGCCAACAAAACCAATAGCAACAATCAATGCTAGGGTTAGAACCACTTGAATCTTTCTCATATTTCATTTAATGTCTTTCAAAATTGCAGCACAAATTCAACACACTCAATCTAAATATTTTGAATTGTTAACCATGAGGTGTTCGTCAAGTTTCAATATGACTTGTGATCTGATTCAAATTCGAGGGCATTTTCGTGGCCATGAACAGCATTTCATTCCACAACGAGGGTGTTAACACTAAAACGCCTTCAAAACGGCTTTTAAAGGCCTGGATTAAAGAATTCGTCTCGAATCACGGCAAAAAGGTCGGTGAATTAGCCTTTGTTTTTTGTTCTGACGAAAAAATCCTTGAGATTAATCAAAACTTCCTCCAGCACGACTATTACACCGACATTATCACATTCGATTATTGTGAGGGTGAAATTGTAGCCGGTGACATTTATATTAGCGTGGAACGTGTGGCAGAAAATGCTCTTTTTCACAAAGTAGAATACACGCATGAACTACTCCGCGTTTTGGCGCACGGTGTTCTTCATCTCCTTGGTTTTCAAGATAAAGAAGAAAATAAGAAAGCTGAAATGACTAAAAATGAAGACTTGTGTATGTCATTGTTTTTTACTAAATTCGCGCAATAATCACTCAGTATAAAAGAGTTAAAAACACGTTTCACGTGAAACATTAAGAAAATGAACAAACATTACAATATCATAGTTGTTGGCGCTGGGCATGCAGGAAATGAAGCCGCCGCTGCCGCTGCAAATCTCAAAAATAACGTGTTATTAATCACCATGGACATGAATAAAATTGGGCAAATGTCCTGTAATCCTGCCATGGGTGGTGTAGCTAAAGGTCAAATAATCAGAGAGATAGATGCGCTTGGCGGTTATAGTGGAGTAGTCTCAGACCTATCTGCAATACAGTACCGTATGCTTAATTTAAGTAAGGGTCCAGCTATGTGGAGTCCCCGTACTCAGAACGACCGTATGCTATTCGCTGAAGAATGGCGCAACGCCCTGGAACAAACTCCAGGCGTAGATTTTTGGCAAGACTCGGTGAACGAGATTATTATAGAAAACAACAGGGTCAAAGGGGTGAAAACCGCACTGGGTATGACTTTTTCATGTGATGCAGTGGTTATTACCAGCGGCACATTTCTAAACGGTGTTATTCATATTGGTGAGAAGCAATTCGGGGGTGGAAGAATAGGTGAGAAGGCTTCTCACGGAATTACAGAACAGTTGGTTTCATTGGGATTTCGCGCGGGTAGAATGAAAACAGGAACACCTCCGCGCATTGATGGAAGATCATTAGATTATTCGAAAATGGAAGTGCAGGAGGGTGATGTAAATCCACAAAGATTTTCCTTCATTCATCAACCAAAAATTACTCAGCAAAGATGTTGCTGGATAACAAACACCAATAGTTTTGTGCATGAGGTTCTTGCAACAGGGTTTGAACAAAGCCCAATGTTCACCGGAAGAATAACCGGAACAGGACCGCGCTACTGTCCGTCTATTGAAGATAAGATCACGAGATTTGCAGATAAAGATTCCCACCAATTGTTCGTTGAACCAGAGGGATGGAAAACAGTTGAAATTTACTTGAACGGATTCTCTACAAGCTTACCTGAGGATGTTCAACAAAAGGCGTTGAACCTCATTCCTGGATTTGAAAACGCGAAAATGTTCCGTCCTGGATATGCCATCGAATACGATTATTTTCCACCGGATCAACTGAAGCCAACACTTGAAAGCAAAGATGTTTCAGGATTATTCTTTGCGGGACAAATCAATGGAACAACGGGGTATGAAGAAGCTGCGGGACAAGGAATTATTGCGGGGATAAATGCGGGATTATTTGTTCAAGAAAAGGCTCCGTTTATTCTGAGAAGAGACGAAGCGTATATTGGTGTGCTCATTGACGATCTTATAACTAAAAGCACAGACGAACCCTACCGTATGTTCACGAGCAGAGCAGAATACAGAACATTATTAAGACAAGATAACGCCGACGAAAGATTAACGCCTTTATCTCATGCTATTGGACTAGCCTCAGATCAACGCCTTGAATTGCTTGAAAAGAAGAGAGAAAACATTAAATCTGTCATGAAGGTCATTGAAAAAACATCTACCTCCCCTGAAGAAATAAATGAGTTGCTCCAAGAAAAGGGGAGCGCACCTATTGATCAAAAATTGAAACTTATCACTCTTCTAACCAGACCTCATGTGAGCTTAGAAGATATAATATCAAAGAATAGTGTCTTAGAGGCCCAAATTTCAACTCTCGGTGAGGAAAGGGTGGAAGTAGTTGCTGCCGTAGAAATAGCTGTAAAATACGTTGGTTATTTACAACGAGAACGAGATATGGCTGATAAGCTTACAAGACTTGATTATATTCAACTTTCTCCGGAGATTGATTATCTCAAACTCACATCGATGAGTATTGAAGCAAGGCAAAAACTTTCTAAGATTAGACCATCAACTGTAGGACAAGCGAGCCGAATTAGCGGTGTGAACCCTTCTGATGTTTCAATACTCCTGATTCATTTAGGTAGATAGTTCCATGTGAAACCAACTACTTTTTTTCTTTCAACTTAATACCATCTACTTTGAAGAGCTTCCCTTCTTTGTATGTTACTGTATTGATATAAATTCCATCTTCATCGAAATACATCCAATCTCCTTCTAACTCACCGCCTTCATACCCCCCTTTCATTTCGTTTTTTCCGTTCGAATAAAAATATTCATGCTTTCCCACAGGCGCACCCAATTCAAATTTTCCTTCAAACATTTTAGTTCCGTTGGAATGTGTAAAGACCCAAAGACCATTTCTTTCATCGTCAACATATTCACCTTCTTCTTTGTGATCGTTTATCGATCGATACCATTTCCCTTGTTTTAATCCGTCTCCATACTCACCCTCTAAAACAACAACGCCAAGGCTGTCGTTTTCTACGTAATGACCGTCTAATTTTCCCTTTCTATAATATTCCTCCCTTAGAACTATTCCATTCGAATAATACCACAACCAATTTCCTGAAATAAAATTATTATCATACTTACCCAGCTGCTCTATCTTTCCGTTTTCGAAGTAATACTTCCAATCACCATTCTTTTTTCCATTTAAATAACTACCAACCGAACGAACTTTTCCGCTTGGAAAATAGTATTTCCATTCTCCTATTTCTCTATTAAGCGAATCATACTTACCCTCTGCTTGAATAATATCATTCAAGTATAGTCGTGAAAAAATTATGTTTCCCGTGGAATCTAAGGTTTGAAACGTACCGTGTTTCAGGCCATTCTTCCTACCTCCTCGTTCTATTACTCTTCCCTTCTCATCATAAAATTTTTCTATTTTCACAAATTCTGTTTCCTCTGTGTTCTCTTTTAAAATACCATTTTCATAAAATTCAAACTTCGAAAATTCTCCTTGCTTGTTGTATACTTTGAAGGTTCCTTCCTTCAATCCAAGTTGATAATTTCCTTCCTCTTTCAACTTCCCATTCTCTCTTAGCTCAATCCAAAGTCCAACACGTTGATTGTTTCTATTGTACCTATTGATTTTTTCTTCGGAATAAATAAGACCATTCTTGTAAGTGCGCCTGGTGATTACCCTTGTGTCTTCTGCGTATTCGAAATATTTTCCTTCAATCAGATTATTGGTATAATTGTACGCTGCGCTAAGATTTCCTGTAGAAAAATATTCAAATGCTGGACCATCTTTAATATCACTTTTGAAGGTAATCGCTCGCTCTTTCCTTCCTAGTGAATCATATAAACATTCAAAACCCTGTTTTAAGTTCTCTTTGTATTCTATTGATTGCTGCAAACTACCATCGCCTCTAAAAAACTTCCACGTGGAATCTAGCTGAAAATCTTTTCTATTTCCTTCCGACTTCAATATTCCTGAATCGTAATAGTTCTTCCAATAACCGTTTGGTTTACCTTGGTCTAAATATCCTTCGCTGCTTTTCTGACCATTGGCGTAATAGAATACCTTGAACTCATTTTGAGACCAAACCGAAAGTTGGCTAGCGAGCAAAAGAGCGATTAATATTCCGAATGGTTTCATTTTTCAAAGGTCGTTATGATTTCTAATTCAAAACGAATTTGACACTAACTTTGTTTTCACCAACATCTATTATGTAATTATAATCTTTATAAAAGAAAATAGTAATAGTAATAGGGCTGTTAATACCGTCAGTAAGTTTATCTTTCAATCCTAGGAATTAACGTTATTATCAATGAAGTAACATGTTCTTAACAACCGAAAGAGATCTAATCATTTGAATTTGAATATTCTTACAGGAAATGAACAGAGTTATAAAAAAGTTGGTGTGTTCGTAATCTGTAGGGTGTAATAACTTCTTTTGTGTTAATGAATTTCGTTTATAATAAATTCAAACTAGTGAGAACTAAATTTTGATAGAAAATCATTCTGTATAAGCGCACTATTTTATTGAAAGGAAAAATTTTGTTTTGATCAGTTATTCACAAGTTAAACACACAAAAAAGAGCGAGTTGTTAAAAGACTCCACTTTCCATTCACATTGTTATTCAAAACAGAAAAGAAGAGAATAAGTTTGTATTAAACGAATATTTTATGAAGCTTTATATAGGTTCTGATCATGCTGGCTTTGAGATGAAAGAAACCCTAAAAGACTGGATGGTAAAGGAATTCCCATCTATTCAAATAGAAGATAAGGGTTGCGCAACAGTAGAAAGTTGTGATTATGCAGATTATGCTCACGCTGTTGCGGAAAGTATAAATAATGATTCACGTGGAATTTTGCTTTGTGGTTCTGCGAATGGAGTGAATATTGCGGCTAACAAACACGCTGGTGTAAGAGCTGCATTATGTTGGACGGAAGAAATTGCAGTTCTTGCTCGTCAGCATAACGATGCAAATATCTTATCTATTCCAGCAAGATTTGTCTCAATAGAAGGAGCACAAGCAATGGTTAGAGCATTTTTAAACACTCCTTTTGAAGGAGGAAGACATACGAAACGTGTAGAAAAAATTGATTTGTAAAATGAAAAAAGTATTAGGAATTATTTGTGTTTGTGCTGCTCTTTCAACGAGTGCACAAAAAATGTTAGATGAGCATGATAAGCGATATACGTACATGAATACCATTACGGTTAAGGAGCTTAAGGAACAATTATTCGTTTTAGCAGCGGATGATTTTGAGGGCCGAGAAACCAGTAAGCCAGGACAGAAAAAAGCTGCGGCGTATTTAGAGAGTTACTACGAATCTTTAGGATTGAAGAAGGGCTCTATGACTGGTGTTCAGCAGCAGAGCTTTCCATTACGTAAGCGCAAACTAACATCTACAATTCTTACAGTAAATGGAAAGAATTATGAAAGCTCGAAAGAC
The DNA here is from genome assembly GCA_947466425.1 of Flavobacteriales bacterium. GTDB lineage: Bacteria > Bacteroidota > Bacteroidia > Flavobacteriales_D > Sanyastnellaceae > CAIZGX01. The sequence goes on along the minus strand of CANIBZ010000004.1, from coordinate 89,783 downwards.
ATATTTTCTTTAGATGGTGAGGGTTTAGAGGGAACAAAGACATTTTCACGAATTGTTTTTGCAGGATATGGAATAACACAAGGGCGTTACAACGATTACGCTGGATTGGATGTAAAAGATGCTTTAGTTGTTGTTATGGATGGCGAACCAAAAACTAAGAAGGGGAAGTCACTCATTTCTGGAGATACAGAGCAATTGAGCGATTGGTCGTATGATCCTGGTTTGAAGGTTGCCTTAGCTCAAGAAAACGGAGCAAAGGCAATTGTTGTTATCCGACGTGATTACGCAACATTTTTACCGCGAGTTAAGTTTTGGTTAGAATCAGAGAAAATGGAATTGATTGAGGATATGGATGTTGTTTCTGCTTCAGGAATTCCATTAATCTTTACCAACGAAAAATCTGCTAATGAGTGGTTAAATGTGGACCTTGTTAAAGTTACAGGTATTGGAAAAAAGAAGAAAATTAAATCAAAGAATATTGCTACTGTTAACGCCTCTGTTTCGTTGAATGTAAATGTAACAGATGAAATTGTTTCTAGTGAAAATGTGCTGGCTTTCATAGAAGGAAGTGATGCAACACTAAAGAATGAAATAGTTGTTATTTCCGCCCATTATGATCACATTGGTATTGTTAATGGCGAGATTAACAACGGTGCAGACGATGATGGTTCTGGAACTGTTTCAGCTATGGAAATTGGGGAAGCTTTTATTCAAGCTAAGAAAGAAGGGAATGGTCCTAAGCGAAGTGTGTTAATTCTTCACGTAAGCGGTGAAGAAAAAGGGTTGTTCGGAAGTGATTATTATACAAGACATCCGGTGTATCCTTTGGAAAACACTGTTTGCGACTTGAATATCGATATGATTGGGCGTTTAGATGAAGCGCATAAAGACAATGAAAAATATGTTTATTTGATTGGAAGTGACCGTTTGAGTATGGATCTTCATAACATTTCGGAAGAGGTGAATAAGCAAACATCTAACTTGTCTTTGGATTATACATTCAATGCAGAAGACGACCCTAATCAGTTTTATTATCGTTCTGATCATTACAATTTTGCTAAGAACAACATTCCCGTCATCTTTTATTTCAGTGGTGTTCATGAAGACTATCACAAGCCTGGTGATGACCCAGAAAAGATTCTTTACGACAAGATGTGTAGCATAGCGCAACTGGTATTTTCTACCGCTTGGGAATTGGCCAATCAGCCTGAAAGAATAAAGCTGAAGAACTAATCTTCTTTTCTTGGTAGGAAGAAAAAGAACATGCTGAAAAAAGCAAAGAATGCCACACCTGGCTGCGTTGTTAGGGTGTCTTCCGTGAGGCAAGATAAAAAGGCAAGCAATACAAATGCTAAAGCAATTTCATGTTTTCTAGCTTGTTTCCACATGAAATAGAAGTAAAGAAGGAAGGAGATAATTGCAGCTAATCCTGCCGCTATCCAATAAGATAGAAACTGATTATGAACGGCGTGTTGAACCTTTTCATCTAAGGTTGGAGAAGTTGTTTTGTACGTCTGGCTATAGGTAGATTTCACATTTCCCTGACCCACTCCTAAAAGAACATTTCTTTCAATAATAAATTTGGCAGCTTTGTAATATTCTATGCGTTGGAAGATAGAATGGCCACTGGGGTTTTCTCCGCTGCGAAAGGACTGATATTCAAAAACGATTTGATGCCAACGTTTTTCTAATGCGTTCCAGTGTGGTTCATTGCAGTTGGTGTACCCGGCTAAAATGTTCGAAATATCAATGTCGGACAGTTGCTGAACACCGGCGGCATCTTTTGTTAGCCCCTTACTTGCTAAGTAGCGAATGAGTGTTGATTGCACCAGCTGTCCTCTCGCATCTTTTTGAAGCATAGGGTGGTTTGTGCGCGCCAACCAAGCGCTATCTAATTCTAAGGGAGCAACATTAACGAAAACACGATTACCGTTTTCGGTTTGAAAACTATTTGATTCAGTGAATTGTGAGAGAAAGAAAAGTAAAATTGAAGTGACGGCGAGTGAGGTTCCAACTACAATGAATTTATTACGTCTTGATTTTGAAGCGAAGAGGAGAACCACTAAAACAATTAAGAATCCCCATCCTGTTAGTGTTCCAACAAAGAAGAAAAAGGAACAGACTACAACGGTGAGTGTAATTTTTAAAGACGTAGGAATAACGCAGGGACCTCTCCAAACGCCAATAAGAGCCAATACAGCCATTAAGCTGAATCGGATATGTGATATGAACAACGAAGCTTCTCGGGGCTCTTGAAGTGGGTATTTCACAACAGCGTAGGCCACACAAATAAGTGCAGCAACCCCCACAGAGGTGAAGAATACCTTCCAAATAAAATTTTCATTTGATTTGCTAAGGGGAGAAAGATTTTGTAAAAACAGCGGGGCAAGAACCAATGGTAGTAGTGTCTTTATTTCCTTTAACACGGAAGCGTTTTCTCCACCACGGAAAAAACCTAAAAACAGAAGTGCCCAAACAAGAAGGAAGCTCAGGTAAATGGGATTGCGTAGGACGGGAAGTAGTAGAAATTTCTTTTTCTGAACGGCGCCAACAACAGAAACGAAGAGTAGAAAAAACATAGCAACAGACATTCCTAAATTCCAAAACGGAAGCATACACGCCCATAGTGCAAGAGCAGCTAATTGTGTTTTAGGATGACTGAAGAATTTCAGCACGGCTTAATTTTTTTCTGTGCCAGCTGGTCCAGCAAGAATGGTTGAATAGTTCTTTTGAAAAACGTCTTGTGAAGCACGAATCAAAGGATCGTTGGTTAAGGATTGTTTAATTGCGGCTGAGCGGAAGTAATACATCTCTACAATTTTTGCTTCAATGCTAGGGGTTATTTCAGTTTGAAGCTGCATTAGACTGCTTTCGAGAGCAGAAGAAATTGCGATTTGTAAATTAGCCAATTGGTCTTTTAAGGTTGAGTTAACAGAAGATTGAAGGGTTAGCTCTTGTTCTAATTTTTCAAGATGTTCAAACCAGGTTGGAACAAAGTCTTTAGCGTTTTTCTTAGCGAATTGAACGAAATCAGTGTAGTCTTTTGATGAAATTGAAAAGCTCCCGGCTGAATCGATAGACGCGTGTGTTTTCTTGAACTCAACACCAAATCTGAAGTAAATTAAATTCTTTTGAAGTTGTGAAAGAATTTCTTTTGATCCGCTAGGGCTAATAACAACATCTGGATAAATGCCACTTCCGTCTTTCACAGGTCTTCCATGTGTGGTGTAGAATGTTCTGATTTTCGTGGTGTCTATTTGCGTAGCATGCCCGTCTTTTTTGTTTCCGTAATCGAGCTTCTGAATACATCTTCCGCTTGGCGTGTAGTACTTTGCGACAGTCACTTTCATCTTCGCGTTGTACGAAAGATCCAACGTTTGTTGAACCAAACCTTTGCCGAATGAAGGCACACCCACAATAACAGCGCGGTCTAAATCTTGAAGACTTCCACTCACGATTTCAGAAGCTGAAGCAGACATTTCATCGACTAAAACAACCAATGGAATACCCAGGTCTAGGGGGTCGTATTGAGCAATATAAACCTGTTTCCAAGACTCTGTTTTTCCCATTGTGCGGGTGATTTCAGTTCCTTTCGGTACAAAGAAATTTACGATTTTAACCGCCTCATTCAACAGCCCCCCTCCATTTCCACGAAGGTCGAGAATGAGTTTGTTCATGCCTTTTCCTTTTAGCGAATTGAAACTATTCTTCACATCGTCTGATGCAGTTTGTGTGAACTCGTCGAGTTTAATGTACCCAACATTGTTTTCCAATAATTGGAAGTGGGGAACATCGGGTGTTTTAATACTTTCGCGAGTTACAGCTAATTCAATTGCTGAGGGTTTGCCAAGATGAATAACAGTAAGATTAACAACGCTTCCAGGCGTTCCGGTAAGGCCGTCTTCCAGATTGTCTAAATCAATTCCGTCAATAGATTTTCCGCCTATATGCGTAATGATGTCTCCCGCGCGAAGTCCAGATTTATAAGCCGGAAACGACTCGAAAACCTCAAGCACCGTATTTCTTCCATTTACTAAATCTACACGCGCACCCACCCCGCCATACATTCCGGTTTGGAGATACATAGCGTCTTCGATTCGGGATTCGGGGTAATAAACGGTATAAGGGTCTAAGGAAGCCAGCATGCCGTTAAGGGCAGTGTTGACAAGGTTTCCAGGCGCAGCCTCTTCCACATATAATTGATCGAGTTGCCGAAAAACATCTGTAAAAATTTCAAGGTTTTTTACAACTTCGAAATAGTTTGTGGACGCTTCGGGCTGAGCGAAAGAGGAAAAAGAAGAAAGGGAAAGAACAAAAAAGAAAAGAGTATGCTTAAGTATTTTCATTTGTGGAAAGCTCGTGGTTTGTAACAGAAATGAGTTGTCGAATAATGTACTTTATTTTTTGTTCCACATAATCATAATCGGGAATGCGGTTACCCGTAAAGATAAAGGCTAACGATAATTTTTCACCCATGTTGTTGAGGTGATCATAAAGGGGTTGTTTTTCTTTTCGATAAACCTCTTTTATGAGTCGTTTTATTCTGTTTCTATCATGTGCCCTTGCGAAACGGCGTTTTGGCGCTGTGAATAGCGCTTGCGCTGGAAATTCAGAAATCTCTTCAGACGGGTGATACAAGCAAATGATGGCAGGAGTTTTAATGCTTTTTCCTTGAGCGTAAAGCGACTCTATAGTTTTTTTTTTATAGAGGCGTTCCTGTTTGGAAAGCGTGTTCATTAGTTATGAAAGAAGTAAGAGTTGTAGTTTTTAGAAATCTCTACTGCCTTTAGCAATTCGGGATCTACCCCGTTCATAATGCGAATCATGGCATTTTCATCGAATAAAGCCCGCGCAATTTGCGCTTTAATACGAAGTGAACATTGCGATTTAAGTTTTGCTACTTCTGCTTTGGTGTAAAGAATATTATTTTCTTTCGCGGAAAGAAGGGTTTTCTCTAAAAGTGCCTCTTCTGTTTTGTAATTTTTTTGATAGAGATCGAAAGATTTCCAATTGGAAAGTGCGGATCTATTTTGATCTACATAATCGAAGCACAGGTGTCTTAATATTCCTGAATTAATGATGTCTATTAGCGCGAAGGAGGTAGAGGTTGAATCGAAAGGAATAAACACATCTGGTGTAATTCCACCGCCTCCGTAAACCAAGCGGCCTGAAGGGGTAAAGAATTTCAACGAATCAACATGAGAGATTTTTTCTTGATTGAACAATTCACCGCTCAGCCAACGTTGATGTGTTTCATTGAAGTATTTAGAAGAGTCTCCGTAAGGTTTTTGAATGCATCTTCCGGTAGGGGTGTAATAGCGAGCGGTTGTTAATCGAAGCGCGCTTTTATCTGGAAGCTCTATTTCGCTTTGCACAAGGCCTTTACCGAATGAACGTCTTCCAACCACAATTGCACGGTCCCAGTCTTGTAATGCGCCAGCAACAATTTCACTAGCAGAAGCGCTATACTCATCGATAAGCACTGTTACTTGAATATCAGCGAACGACCCGCGTTTCTGAGTGTTATAATCGTTTCGGCCGGTGTGCGTACCCGATGTGTAAACCATTAAACGGTCTTTTTCTAAGAATTCTTCAGCAATGTTCGTGGCTTGATCTAGCAGCCCACCGCCGTTTCCTCGCAGGTCTAGAATGAACTTGTTACACCCTTGATTTTTAAGTGCGTTTCCTGCAGCTAGAAACTCATCGTATGTTGTTCTTGCGAACCGATCGATTTTTATATAGCCAAGGCCGTCTTCAACTTTATAAAAAGAAGGCACGCTTGGCAAAGGCAAAGAACCCCTTTCAACATTAAAATGTAAATATTCTTTTTTTCGAAGAACGCTAATGTTCACAACGCTTCCAGCATCACCCTTCAACATTTTCATAACGCCATCGTTGTTCAACGATTTTCCGGAAATATCTTTTCCATCTACTTGAACAATGCGGTCTCCGGACTGAATGCCAGCGCGGAAACTTGGTCCAAAGGGAACAACGCGGTTTACCATAAGTGAGTCCCGAAGAATTAAAAATTCTACCCCAACACCTTCATACGAGCCAGACATTTCTTCTTTAGCTTTTGCGTAGTCTTCAGGGTTTAAGTAATAGCTGTGGGGGTCTAAGTTTTTAAGAATAGACGCGATTGCATCGTCAATGATTTTCTTTTTATCTACACTATCTACGTAGTTATCTTCGATGAAATCAATAAGACTGACAAGCTTGTTTGGATTGTCTTCTTTACCTGTTTTTATGGTGAGCAGATTTTTGTCGGCAAGAAGAGTACCTATAAGAATTCCAGCGATTAATACAAAAGCGTAATACAACGGCTGTAATGGAGACTTACCAGATTTTTCGTTTTGTATTTCTTCAGACATGTTTTTGTTTCGAAGTGGAAAAGATAACGTTATTCTGGCAATTCTCGTTGAACTACTTCTACTCCAGAATTTCTTAAAAAGTCTATCGCTGTTGTGTCTTTGTATGCGTTTAAGTAGACCATTCGGGTTATTCCCGATTGAAGAATAAGCTTACAACAGTCCTTACAAGGACTAAGTGTTATGTATAATGTTGAACCGTGCGCGTTGTTTGTTGACTTCGCTACCTTGAGAATAGCATTGGCTTCAGCGTGTAAGACGTACCAATGGGTTTCGCCATCATCGTTTTCACACGCATTTGGAAATCCGCTCGGAGTGCCATTGTATCCATCTGAAATAATAACGCCGTTTTTCACGAGAAGTGCCGCTACTTGTTTGCGGTTACAATGCGAAAGTTTAGCCCATTCTTTGGCCATACGCAAGTACGCGATGTCGTACCTCAGTTGCTTTTGCTCTTCAGCTGTTGGCATGGAATAAGACTACGAAAGAGAAATTAATATTCGTCTTCGTTGAAGAAGAAATCTTCTTTTGTAGGATAGTCTGGCCAAATGTCTTCGATGCTCTCGAAAACTTCTTCTTCGTCTTCTAATTGTTGAAGATTTTCAACCACTTCCAACGGTGCTCCAGCACGCATGGCGTAATCGATTAATTCTTCTTTTGTTGCGGGCCAAGGCGCGTCTTCAAGATATGAGGCCAATTCTAAAGTCCAGTACATAGTAGTAACGCTTAAGGTTTTTTACGTAACGCGAATATAACATTTTTGAGCACGCACGCAAGAAATGATTATTTCGTGAGCTTCGGCATACGCCCTTTCTTATATACGTTGCGGACTACAGGCGTTTTCTTACGTAGTTCTTTTTGCTCTTCTTCACTCAAATGAGTAATGTTCTGACACTCTTCTGAGCAGCAATTCTCGTATTTTTCTTTGCATGTGTTGCATTGAATGAAGAGAATGTGACAGCCTAAGTTCAAACAATTGGTATGATGATCGAAGGGTTCTCCGCATTGATGACACGCTGCAATTACCTCGTCTGATATTCTTTCCGCAAGGCGTTCGTCAAATACAAAGTTCACTCCCTTGAACTTAATGTCGAGGTTATTTGCCTTGGCGTCGCGGGCGTATTTAATGATTCCACCTTCCAGGTGATACACATTTTCGAACCCCTTGTGCTTCATGTAAGCCGAAGCTTTTTCACAGCGAATTCCTCCAGTGCAGTACATGAGCACTTTTTTGTCTTTGTCGTTTTGAAGAATATCCTCAACCACCTGAAGCTCTTCGCGGAAGGTGTCAACGTCAGGACAGATAGCCCCTTCAAAATGTCCAACCTCACTTTCGTAGTGATTGCGCATGTCAACAACAACAGTGTTGGGATCTGCGAGTTGTTGATTCCACTCGTCTGCGGTTAAGTATTTTCCAGTGTTTGACGGATCGAAATTTGGATCTTCAATTCCGTCTGCAACGATTTTGTTTCGAAGTTTTACTTTCAAGGCATAGAACGATTTTCCCTCATCAACGGCGGTGTTCAGACGAATGCCGTTTAGGAAATCTATGGTGAAAAGATCTTCAACAAACGTTTCGAAATTTTCAGTTGGAACTGAAATTTGCGCATTAATTCCTTCCGAAGCTATGTACGTTCTTCCAAGAACATTAAGCTCGTTCCAACGCGCGAAAAGCCCGTCGCGAAAGCCTTGCGGATCTTCAATCTGATGGTATTTGTAAAACGATACTGTTGTTCGCGGAGTGCTGTCTGCGAGCATACGTTGGCGCAGGACGCGCTTATCTTCGGTGTTGTGTAGTTTTGACATCTGAACAAGTATAGATTATTCTAGATGGTGCAAAGTTAATCCTGAATTTAGATTTCAAACTGAGTGATGTCATCTAATTTTCTTCGAATAAAGTCAATGTCCATAGAGGTGACTAAGTCCATTCGGAAAGGTTTGAAATTTGGAATTCCTTTGAAGTAGTTGGTGTAGTGTCTTCTCATTTCAAGCACGCCTAATTTTTCTCCTTTCCAACGAAGTGAAAATTCGAAATGATTTTTACATGCTTCAACACGTTCAGCAATGGTAGGCGGGGGAAGCAATTCTTGTGTTTTGAAGTAATGCTTTATTTCACGGAATATCCAGGGATATCCAATACTTGCGCGACCCACCATTATTCCATCTACGCCGTATTTATTTTTGTATTCCCACGCTTTTTCAGGTGAGTCGATATCGCCGTTTCCGAAGATGGGAATATGAATTCGTGGGTTTTCTTTGATCTTAGCAATGAGCTCCCAATTGGCTTCGCCTTTGTACATCTGCACGCGTGTTCTTCCGTGAACAGTGAGTGCATGAATACCAATGTCTTGAAGGCGTTCCGCAACTTCTTCAATATTTTTCGAACCTTCGTCCCAGCCTAAACGTGTTTTTACGGTAACTGGAAGTTTAGTCGCTTTCACAACCGCGTCGGTCATGGCTATCATTTTCGGAATGTTCTGTAGAATGCCAGCCCCAGCGCCTTTGCATGTGACTTTAGACACGGGGCAACCGTAGTTGATGTCTAAGAGATTTGGATTTACCGATTCAATGATTTCGGCACTCTTCACCATGGATTCAATTTCACTTCCGAAAATTTGAACTCCGATGGGTCTTTCATACTCGAAGATGTCAAGCTTCATTCTGCTTTTTACAGCGTCGCGAATGAGTCCTTCACTGCTAATAAATTCAGTGTACATTAAATCTACACCCTGCTCTTTGCAGACCATGCGGAAAGGCGGGTCGCTCACATCTTCCATGGGAGCGAGCAGCAGCGGAAATTCAGGAAGTTCAATATCACCAATCTTTACCACATGCTTGGGTTTAGATGGACATAATATCTTTGTCTTTCGCGGCTAAGACTTCGTCTACTTTTTTGTTGAACTTGTCTGTAAGTTCTTGAACCTTCGATTCACCCGTTTTTGCTTCATCTTCAGGAAGTCCATCTTTCTGCGCCTGCTTAATGAAGTCTAATGCTTCTTTACGAGCTGTGCGAATTCCCACACGGGCGTTTTCACCTTCTGAATGCGCGCGCTTCGATAAATCGCGACGACGTTCTTCCGTAAGCATAGGAACAGCAATCATAATGACATCGCCGTTGTTCTGCGGATTCAAACCGAGGTTTGCTTCCATAATTCCCTTAGAAATGGCATTCAACATACCTTTTTCCCAAGGTTGAACATTGAGTGTTCTCGCGTCTGGAGTGGTAACGTTTGCAACGTTTTTCAACGGAGTCATGGTGCCGTAATAATCTACGCGCACACCGTCTAACATTACAGGGCTTGCCTTGCCAGCGCGCACTTTATTCAATTCGCTTTCTAAGTGAGTAATGGTTTTACTCATTGCTTCTGCTGCCTCGTCGAGGGCCATTTTAACTTCTTCAGACATATTATTGTTCTGCTTTAAAATTCTACTTTGGTTCCAATGTTTTCGCCAGAAACTAAATTCAGAAGGTTACCTTCTTTGTTCATGTCGAAAATGATAATCGGCAATTTATTTTCGTTGCACAAGGTGAAGGCCGTCATGTCCATCACATTCAAACCTTTTTCATATACTTCGTTGAAAGTAACGGTTTCGTATTTTGTTGCGGTAGGATCTTTCTCGGGATCTGCCGTGTAGATGCCGTCTACACGCGTTCCTTTCAATACCACATCTGCTTCAATTTCAATAGCGCGAAGTGATGCAGCAGTGTCGGTTGTGAAAAACGGATTACCGGTTCCCGCTCCGAAAATGACTACACGATTTTTTTCTAAATGTCTTACCGCTCTTCTTTTGATGAAGGGCTCGCAAATTTGTTTCATCTCAATGGCGCTTTGCAAACGCGTTGGAACGTGAGCCGACTCCAAAGCGCTTTGAAGGGCCATGCTGTTGATCATGGTGGCTAACATGCCCATGTAATCGCCTTGTGTGCGCTCCATTCCGCCTTGTTCTGCTTGAACTCCGCGGAAGATATTTCCACCGCCAATAACAATAGCGACTTCAACTCCTTGTTCCCAAACAGCTTTAATTTCTTGGGCGTATTGCATAATGCGCACGTTGTCAATTCCGAACTGTTTGTCGCCCATTAAGGCCTCACCACTTAATTTTAGAAGAATGCGTTGGTATTTCATACTTCGCGAAGTTAGTGAATTAGGTCATTCTGCGCCCTATCTTCGCGAACGATTCTACACGATTTATGGAATACGATTTTAGAAATATTGAAGCAAACTGGCGCAAGAAATGGGCGCATGACGAGTCTTACAAAGTTACCGAAGACACGAATAAGAAGAAATTTTATGTCTTAGACATGTTCCCTTATCCAAGCGGAGCGGGGCTGCACGTCGGCCATCCGTTGGGTTATATCGCCTCAGATATTTATGCTCGATACATGCGTCACAAAGGATACAATGTGTTGCATCCAATGGGATATGATTCTTTCGGATTACCTGCTGAACAGTACGCTATTTTAACGGGACAACACCCCGCAAAAACAACAGAGCAGAACATTGCGCGCTACCGCGAACAGCTTGATAAGATGGGCTTTTCATACGATTGGAGCAGAGAGGTGAGAACCAGTTCTCCGGAATATTATAAGTGGACACAATGGATTTTCGGATTGTTGTTCAACGCGTGGTATGATCTAGACTCGAACAAGACGAGACCTATTTCAGAGTTAATAGAGAAGTTTGAAGACAACGGTTCATACGGTGTGAATGCTCACATGGACGAAGACTGGTGGAAGACTTATTTGTTGGAAGCCGATCATATTTTCTCTTCTCATTTCGAAGGAGAATTCACAGACACCGACTGGAAAAGCATGAGCCAAGCGCAAAAGGAAGCGCTGCTTATGAATTACCGCGTGTCTTATTTGGCAGACTCGTTAGTGAACTGGTGCCCTGCATTAGGAACCGTTTTGGCGAACGATGAAATCAAAGACGGCGTGAGTGAGCGCGGCGGACATGCCGTAGAGCAAAAGAAAATGCGTCAATGGAGCATGCGTATTTCAGCCTATTCGGAACGATTGATTTCCGACTTAGACACGATAGATTGGCCTGATAACATTAAAGAAATTCAACGCAACTGGATCGGAAAATCTTCCGGTGCGCGCGTTCGTTTTCAGGCAGAAAAAGAAGTAACGATTGAAGTATTCACAACGCGTCCGGATACCCTTTACGGCGTTTCATTTTTAACATTGGCTCCCGAACACGAAAGCGTGGAAGTGTTGACCACAGCGGAACAGCGCGATGCTGTGGCGGATTACGTATCGAATTCAAAGTTGAAGACAGAGCGCGAACGCATGGCCGAGAAGAAAATCTCGGGTGTGTTTACAGGAAGCTATGCGCAGCACCCATTAACAGGTGATCAAGTTCCAATTTGGATAGGCGATTACGTGTTAGCAGGTTATGGAACCGGCGCAGTAATGGCGGTACCTGCAGGCGATCAGCGCGACTATGATTTTGCGAAGCATTTCAACCTAGAAATAAAAAATATTTTTGCTGAATCTGATTTGTCAGAAAAGGCAGAAACCTCGAAAGAAGCAACGCTTGCGAATTCCGATTTTTTAAACGGAATGAATTACTACGCGGCATTTGATGCGGTGTGTGAGCGTTTGGTGGAATTGGGTGCGGGAGAAAAACGCGTGAACTATCGCTTGCGCGATGCCGTGTTTAGCCGTCAACGTTATTGGGGAGAACCTTTCCCGATTTATTATGAAAATGGAATTCCACGCTTGATAAATACCGAAGAACTTCCAACTGAGTTGCCAGACGTTGACGCTTATCTTCCTACAGAATCAGGCGAACCACCGTTGGCTCGCGCGACGAATTGGGAAAGAAACGGCATGCCCATGGAGTGCAACACCATGCCAGGATGGGCAGGATCTTCTTGGTATTTCTTACGTTACATGGACCCGAACAATCATTCGGTTTTTGCATCGGAAGAGCGCATAAAATATTGGGGGCAAGTAGACTTGTATATGGGCGGTGCCGAGCACGCAACCGGACACTTGTTGTATTCTCGTTTTTGGACGAAAGTGTTGTTCGACTTGGGATACATACCGTTCAATGAACCGTTCAAGAAGATGATTAACCAAGGAATGATCCTTGGGCGCAGCAGCTTTGTTTACCGCATAAAAGACAGCAACACTTTCATTTCCTTCGAGCGAAGAAAAGAGTTTGAAACACAGCGCTTGTATGCAGACATTTCATTGGTTGACAACGATAAATTGAATATTGAAGGATTTAAGAATTGGCTTCCAGAATACGCAAACGCAGAATTCATGTTGAATGAAAACGGCGAATACACCTGCGGTTGGGAAGTTGAGAAAATGTCGAAGTCGAAGTACAACGTTCAAACTCCGGATGAATTAATAGAGAAGTTCGGCGCAGACACCTTGCGTTGCTACGAAATGTTCTTGGGACCGGTAGAGCAAAGCAAACCTTGGGATACTAAGGGTATAAGTGGCGTGCACAATTTCTTGCGTCGTTTCCACCGCTTGTTCTTAGAGAACGAAACGTTCTCTGTTTCTTCGGAAGAGGCCACGGCGGCTGAAATGCGAGTGGTTCACAAGACTATAAAAAAGATTACTGAAGACCTAGAGCGTTTCTCTTGGAACACCGTTGTTAGCGCATGCATGATTGCGACCAATGAGCTTACAGACCTGAAATGCAACAAACGTCAGGCGTTGGAGCCTTTGGTTGTTTTGCTTTCTCCGTATGCCCCTCACTTGGCGGAAGAACTTTGGAAGAATTTGGGCCATTCCACTTCAGTTATGAATGAATCATGGCCGGTTGCTGAGAACAAGTATTTGGAAGAAGATAATTTCGAATATCCAGTTTCTTTCAATGGAAAAACAAGATTTTTCTTGTCACTTCCAGTGGGCATGAGTGCCGCAGATGTTGAGGCGCAAGTAATGGCACACGAAAGCACAGCGAAATATTTGGAAGGAAAAACCCCGAAAAAGATTATTGTTGTTCCGAAACGTATTGTGAATGTAGTTATGTAGCACTACCTTTGGTAGTCCCATGATTTCCCGTTCCACCATAGATCGAATTTTTCAGGCCATTCTTATTGAAGATGTGGTTGGAGAGTTTGTTCATTTGAAAAAAAGCGGGTCTTCTTATCGCGGCCTTTCTCCGTTTGTGAATGAAAAAACACCAAGTTTTTTCGTCGTTCCAGCGAAAGGAATTTACAAAGATTTCAGTTCAGGGAAAGGCGGAAACGCCATTGACTTCCTCATGCAGCACGAGAAGCTTACCTATCCGGAAGCCTTGCGCTGGTTGGCGAACAGGTACAACATTGAGATTGAAGAAGAGAGTCAGACCGAAGAACAAAAGGCTGAAAAAAGCGAGCGCGAACAGCTTTCTGTTGTTACGGATTACGCCAATAAATACTTCCAAGATCAGATGTACAATTCGGAAATGGGAAGAGCCATTGGGCTCTCTTATTTCGAATCGCGCGGATTTCGTGAAGACACACTGAAGAAATTTCAGTTGGGCTATTGTCCAGACGGATGGGACAAGATGTCCCAAGCAGCACTGTCTGCAGGGCATTCGTTGACCTATTTGTTGAAGACAGGCTTAACACGCGAGAAGGACGGCTCGCCGTATGACTTCTTCCGCGGAAGGGTGATGTTCCCCATTCACAATGTGAGTGGAAAGGTGATTGCCTTTGGTGGAAGAACACTGAAGGCAGAGAAGGACATTGCGAAATATTTCAACAGTCCGGAAAGCGATCTCTATCACAAGTCGAACACCTTGTATGGCTTGCACCTCGCGAAGAACGCGATGGTGAAGGAAGACAACTGTTTTTTGGTTGAAGGGTATACAGATGTGATTGCGCTGCACCAAGCCGGAGTAGAGAACGTTGTAGCCAGTAGCGGAACAAGTTTGACCGAAGGACAGATTCGTTTGATTCGTCGATTTACACAGAACATTACCATTTTATATGATGGAGACAAAGCTGGAATTAAAGCGAGTTTCCGAGGTATTGACATGATATTGAAGGAAGGAATGAACGTTCGCGTTGCAACATTTCCAGATGGTGATGATCCGGACAGTTATTCTAGAAAGCACAGCAGCGAGGAGATTCAGCTATATGTGAAGGAAAACGCGAAGGATTTCATTCGATATAAAACAGCATTACTTCTTGAAGAGGTTGGTAATGATCCCATTAAAAAAGCGGGATTAATTCGGGGGATTGTGGACAGCATCGCGCTTATTCCAGATGCTATTAAGCGTTCGGTTTTTGTTCAAGACTGTTCGCAAATTATGGGTATAGGAGAGTCTGTTCTATTCTTAGAATTGAACAAATCGCTTCAAGAAAATTTAAAGAAAGGCCCAGGAAAACCAAGTTCTTCAGAAGAAGCCGGTGTTCACACAACTGTTGAAGCGCCCGCCCCGACTCCGTTTGATGAAACCGCACCGGTAGCCGATACCTTGAATGCGGAAGCGCAAGAGCGAGATTTTCTGCGCATTTTGTTGATGTATGGCGAATATGAAATGCCTATTGAAATAGTGAACGAAGAAGGCAAGCGAGAAGTTATTCATTTATCTGTGGCCGATTATTTAATTGGAAATCTCGAGCACGACTTTATGACGCTTCAGTCTGAAGTTTATTCGAAAATGTTAAAGGAGTATTTGGAATTGGTGAAAGACAATCAGATGCCTAGTCATCACAACTTTACTTCTCACGAGGAAGAAAGTGTGCGAAGTGAAGCGGTAAACGTGTTAACCACGCGTCATCAAATAAGTGAAAACTGGAAGAATAAACACGGTATATTAACTGAATCGGAAGAATATATCATAGGAAAGGCCGCAAAAGATTGTTTATTTCGCATGAAAATGCGTCACGTACAAATTGCAGCGAAGGCTATTGAATCTCAATTGGAAGGTGAATCGAACGAAGACGAGGTAATGATTTTATTAGCGGAAAAGAAACGATTGGACGAAGTGCGGAAGCAATTAGCAGATAATTTTGGAACGGTGGTTTTATAAAAGAAAAACATGGAAAAAGCGATGAGGTACCCAATGCCAGGTGAGCGTTGGAAACATTACAAAGGAGGGGTTTACGAAATTATTACGCTAGCCAATCACAGCGAAAACCAAGAGTCCTTGGTTGTTTATAAATCCATTCCTTTTGGGTCTGTATACGCCCGCCCGCTTGCCATGTGGGAAGACGAGTGTGAGCTTGGACGCATTAAGTTCAAGCGTTTTGAAATTATTGAATAAGTTGAAAAGTCTACTGTTGGAAGTCAGGGTTTTGAATTAAAAAGCGCTGTATCTTCGACACAAATATTACTATATGTTTGAACGTAAAGAATTTAAAAAATATGCTACTGGACACTTAGGTATCAATAGCACAGTGGTGAACGATGTGATCTCTCACATGTATGGTCCAGAGAACATGACAAGAACAGTTATTGAAGAGCGTCACATGCCTTTCCGTGAGGTAGATGTGTTTTCTCGTTTGATGGCTGATAGAATTATTTTCTTGGGAACTGAAATCGATGACTATATCGCGAATATTATTCAAGCGCAGTTGTTGTTTTTGGAAAGTACAGATTCTAAAAAAGACATTCAGATTTACATTAACTCTCCAGGAGGAAGCGTATACGCTGGTCTAGGCATCTACGACACCATGCAATACATTAATCCAGATGTTGCAACAATTTGCACAGGCATGGCCGCATCTATGGGAGCTGTTTTGTTGTGCGCTGGTCAAGCAGGAAAACGTACGGGATTAAAGCACTCACGCGTTATGATTCACCAACCTTTGGGTGGTGCTCGCGGACAAGCTTCAGACATTGAAATCACTGCGCGTGAAATTCAAAAGTTGAAGAAAGAATTGTACGACATTATTGCTACACACAGCGGTAAGACGTATGATCAAGTATGGGCGGACAGTGATCGCGATTACTGGATGATTGCATCTGAGGCGAAAGAGTACGGTATGATTGACGAAGTGTTAGAAAGAAAAGTATAAGAATTTCAACCCGAATAAAAGTAGAGACACGACCTTCGTGTCTCTATTTGTTTATAGACGATGAAGACCTTTTTTGTTGATGTTGTTGTTCCGTTAGCACTTCCACAAGTGCTTACCTACAGGGTTCCTGTAGCCTGGGAGAACTATGTTCAACAAGGGGTTCGCGTAGTTGTGCCTTTGGGCAAATCGAAACGTTACACGGGTATCGTTTGGCGCGTTCACGAAGAAGTTCCGCAAGACTATGCTGCAAAGTATTTTGAAGAAGTTCTGGACGATGTTCCGGTTGTTTCAGAAACACAAATGAAACTGTGGGATTGGATTTCAAAATACTACGCCTGCACGCTCGGAGAAGTAATGACCGCAGCTCTTCCAAGCGGCTTGAAATTATCGAGTGAGACTGTTTATACAACGAAAGACTTATCTGTTGAATTAACACCGAATGAACGTTCGGTTGTAGATGTAATTCTTGAAAAAGACAGAGGTATGGGTGTTATGTCGAAAGACATACAACATGCATTGCCAAAGGTTTCCATTCATTCAACGTTAAAAAATCTATTGAAGAAGAACGCCATTGCGTCGTTTGAAGAGGTGAAAGAGAAGTTCATTCCGAAACGAGTTTCTTATGTGAGTTTAGGAGAAAACGGGAATACAGACGAGCAGTTACAGCAGCACTTTTCTGCTTTAGAAAAGCGCAATGCCGACAAGCAAATTCAAGTGTTGATGACGTTTTTGCAAATGAGCAAGTGGGATGGAAACAGCGGAGAATCGGTAAAGAAGAAGGAACTTGAAATTCAATCTAAGACAGACGCCTCTGCTGTTTCGGCATTGGTGAAGAAAGGAATTCTAGCCATTGAAGAACGCGCTGAATTGCGCATGGTGAGCGGAGATCATGAACTTCTTCCACTGCCAGTTTTAAGTGAATTGCAGCAAAGCGCCTTTGAAAAAATAAAAGCTCATTCGGGAGTGACGTTGCTGCACGGAGTGACCTCTTCCGGAAAGACTGAAGTGTATTTGCACTTGATGCAAGAGCAGATTAAGCAAGGAAAACAAGTGTTGTTGTTGGTTCCTGAGATAGCATTGACATCGCATTTGATAGATCGCATTCAGCGGTTTTTTGGCGTTCGTGTGGGCATTTACCACAGTGGCTACAGCACCCATGAGCGCACAGAAGTTTGGCACAGAGTTCATTCTGAATTGCATAGATTCGATATAGTGCTTGGTGCACGTTCAGGTGTGTTTCTTCCGTTCGAAAATCTGGGTTTAATCATCGTAGATGAAGAGCATGAAGGAACGTTTAAGCAACAGGATCCGGCTCCACGTTATCATGCGCGAGACACAGCAATTAAGTTAAGTGTTTTATCGAATGCGCAAGTGGTTTTGGGAAGCGCCACACCTTCGTTGGAATCGTACTTCAATGCAACACAAAAAAAATATCAACTGGTTGAAATGTTCGAGCGTTATGGCAATGCCGTTCAACCTAAAATAGATTTTATAAACCTGCGCTCTGAGCTTCAGGCGAAGCGTATGCAAGGTGTTTTTTCTTCAATTTTATTGGAGGCCATCGATGCAACAGTTAAGGCTGGGAAGCAAGTTATTTTGTTTCAAAACCGAAGAGGGTATACGCCGCTTTGGGAGTGCGAAATGTGTCATTATACACCCGAGTGTAAGAACTGCGATGTGAGTTTGACATATCATAAATTTCATCATGAACTTCGCTGTCACTATTGTGGCCATCATGAAATTCCTGTTCAGCAATGTCCCTCATGCGGAGCGAACGCTTTCAAAATGTTAGGAGCAGGAACAGAACGCATTGAAGAAGAGTTGGGCGAATGCCTTCCGCATTTGCGCATTTCACGCATGGACTTGGATGTTGCGAAAGGGAAGCATGCGCACCATAAAATTATTTCTGAATTTGAAAGCGGAAAGACCGATGTGTTGATTGGAACGCAGATGGTGACGAAAGGCTTGGACTTCAGCAATGTTCATTTGGTGGGTATCTTGAATGCCGATCGCATGCTGAAGCATCCCGATTTTCGCTCGATTGAACGCGCGTTTCAGATGATGGTTCAGGTTGCGGGAAGAAGCGGAAGACGCGAAGAACGCGGGCGTGTGCTTATTCAAACTTACGCTCCCGAACACTGGGTTTTTCCGTTGATTGAAAACAATCAGTACGGACAATTTTTCGCTATTGAGTTAGCGGAACGCAAGCAGTTCAGGTATCCGCCGTTTACACGAATGATAAAACTTACCATTAAGCACAAGGAGCTGGGCGCGGTTTTGGGCGCGGCAGCTGAATTAGCTAGGTGGTTTTTTTCTTCATTATTCGGAAACTACACGGGCCCTGAAACACCCGCTATTGGCCGCGTGAACAACTATTACATTCAACAATTTTGGATACGGATTCCGAATGAAATAACCCCAGCGCAAGTGAAGCGCTATCTCATAGATTGTTCGCATTCACTCACGTCTCAACAGAAATATAAAATGGTTCGCGTGTCTATTGACGTAGACCCTATGTAAACAGCCGAGTTTCATTACCTTTGTTGGAAAGAATTAAAGATGGCTAAACAAGAGATAAATTGCTCGTTTTGTGGTAGAAAAAAGAGTGAGGTGAATGTTCTGATTGCTGGTGTTTCTGGACACATTTGCGACGACTGCGCGAGACAAGCCAACGAGATTGTAAAAGAAGAAGTTGTTGTTCCGAAAGAAGAATTTAGCACTTCGGAATTAATGAAGCCGATTCAAATCAGAGATTTTTTGAATGAATACATCATTGGTCAAGACGAAGCCAAGAAGGTGTTGAGCGTTGCAGTGTACAACCACTACAAGCGATTGTCTCAGCACGCTGCGGGTAAGCAAGATGACGAAGTAGAAATTGAAAAATCGAACATTGTGTTGGTTGGAGAAACCGGAACTGGAAAAACACTTTTGGCAAAAACCATTGCGAAAATGTTAAACGTTCCGTTCTGCATTGCTGATGCCACCGTGCTTACACAAGCCGGTTACGTAGGGGAGGATGTTGAAAGTATTCTTTCTAGACTTCTGCAAAGCGCCGACTTCGATGTGCAAAAGGCAGAGCGCGGAATTGTATTCATTGATGAAATAGATAAGATTGCACGCAAAAGCGACAACCCAAGTATTACGAGAGATGTAAGTGGTGAAGGCGTTCAACAAGCGTTGTTGAAATTGTTGGAAGGTGCTACGGTGAGCGTTCCACCGCAAGGCGGAAGAAAGCACCCGGAGCAGAAGATGATTCAAATTGACACGAAGAATATTTTGTTCGTTTGTGGTGGAGCTTTTGACGGAATAGATAAACACATTGAACGTCGGATGAATTCAGCGAGCATAGGATATCGCAATGCGTTTACAGTGGAAGAACAAGGCGGATGGTTGCAGTACATTGCTCCTGCCGATTTGAAACAGTTCGGATTAATTCCAGAATTAATCGGTCGTTTCCCGGTGTTAACATTTTTAAATCCATTGGACGAATCGGCGTTGAGAAGAATTTTAACCGAGCCGAAAAACGCATTGGTAAAGCAATACGTGAAGTTGTTTGAAATGGACGGTGTGAAGCTTTCTTTTGAGAAGCAAGTGTTGGATTACATTGTAGAAAAGGCAATGACATACAAATTAGGCGCACGCGGATTGCGTTCAATCTGCGAAGCAATTTTGTTGGATCTCATGTTTGAAATTCCAAATCAAACGGAAGAAAAAGAATTCAAAGTAACGTTGGCTTATGCACGCGATAAATTTGAAAGTTCGAAATTAAGTCAGTTGAAAGTGGCGTAAAATGACGGAAGAAAAATCGACGGTGGTGGAAACACCGCTCATGAAACAATTCAATGAGATTAAGGCGCAATATCCAGATGCGCTTTTGTTGTTTCGTGTGGGCGATTTTTATGAAACCTTCGGATCAGATGCCGTTGCTGCTTCACGCATTTTAGGAATTACGCTTACGAAACGAAAGAACGGAGCAGCTGCATACATTGAGTTAGCAGGTTTTCCGCACCATTCGTTAGATACTTATTTACCAAAGTTGGTTCGTGCTGGAAATCGCGTGGCCATTTGCGATCAGCTCGAAGATCCGAAGCTTACCAAGAAAATTGTGAAGCGCGGTGTTACCGAATTGGTAACACCCGCGGTGAGTTATAACGAGAAAACATTCGACAGTGCGAACAACCAATTTTTGGCTGCGGTTGTCATGCGCGATCAGCAAGCGGGAGTGAGTTTTTTAGATATTTCCACCGGTGAATTTTATTTAGCGGAAGGAAGTACTTCCCACATTAACAAACTGCTTCAGAGTTTTCGTCCGAACGAAGTGCTTTTTCAGAAGCACGAGGATCAGCAGTTCCGAGAAGCATTCGGAGATACCAAGTGGTTTACGTTTCGCATAGACGAATGGGTATTTTCATTGGACTATGCGAAAGAAGTTTTGCAAAAGCAATTCGATACGAAATCGCTTAAAGGCTTTGGTGTTGAGGAATTGAAGCTAGGCGTAATTGCTGCCGGAACGATCTTGCATTATCTGAAAGACACGCAGCATCACAAGACGCAGCACATTCAAAAAATTTCTCGAATTGAAGAAGACACGTTTGTTTGGTTAGATCGCTTCACCATTCGAAATTTAGAGTTGGTGCATTCGAATTACGACGAAACAGCAACGTTGTTCTATACGCTCAATCACACGAGCACACCCATGGGAGCGAGACTCTTGCGACGTTGGGTGCTTATGCCTTTGAAAGATATTTCACAAATTGAAAAGCGTCAGTTTGTAGTTGGAAATTTTGTCAAGAATGCAGAGCTGTTGGCTGAAACGCGCCTTCATTTGAATACGATTGGCGATGTTGAACGATTGGCTTCGAAAATTGCCACAGGGCGTGTGAATCCGCGCGAGCTTCTTCAGTTAGCGAAAGGCATGCAAACAGCAGAGCACATTCAGGCGTTGGGTGTAAATTCAACCAGTAAAGAAATACAAGCGTTGTTAAACGTTTTGAAGCCGTTGACAGATTGGTGCAATAACATTTTCGAAAAAATAAATGCAGAAGCTCCTTTGGCGCTGAACCGCGGTTCTGTAATTGCCGAAGGGGTGAATGCAGATTTAGATGAGCTTCGCAATTTGCAAAAGTCTGGAAAGGACTATTTGCAAATGGTTCAAGAGCGCGAAAGCGAACGCACGGGAATTCCTTCCCTAAAAATTGCGTTCAACAATGTCTTCGGATATTATTTGGAAGTGCGAAACACACACAAGGATAAGGTTCCGCCAGAGTGGATTCGCAAGCAAACGGTTACACAAGCCGAGCGTTACATTACGCCTGAACTGAAGGAATACGAGGCGAAGATTACCGGTGCTGAAGACAAGATTTCGATTTTAGAAAATCAGATTTATCAATCGTTGATTGAAGAGACCTTGCCGCATTTGGTGAGTATGCAATTGAATGCACGCGTGCTTGCAGAGATAGATGCGTTGGCTTCTTTCGCAACGGTTGCAGTGGCGAATAAATATTGCGCGCCGGAGTTTACCGAAGAGAACAAATTAGAGATTGAGCAAGGAAGGCACGCCATTATTGAATTGCGCCTTCCGCCGAACGACCCGTATATAGCGAACGACATTACACTCGACAGAGATACGCAGCAGATCATGATGATCACAGGTCCGAACATGTCGGGGAAGTCTGCTGTGCTGCGTCAAACTGCGCTTATTGTACTCATGGCGCAGATGGGCTCTTTCGTACCCGCGAAGCGCGTGAGAATGGGCGTCGTTGACAAGGTGTTTACGCGTGTGGGCGCGAATGATAACATGAGCGCAGGAGAATCGACCTTCATGGTTGAAATGAATGAGACCGCGAGTATTTTAAATAATTTAAGTGATCGAAGTTTAATCTTATTGGATGAAATCGGAAGAGGAACTTCAACCTACGACGGCGTTTCCATTGCCTGGGCAATTGCGGAATATCTGCACGAGCACGGGCAGTTCAGGGCGAAGACACTCTTCGCAACGCATTACCACGAGTTGAATGATATGACGAATTTATTTCCGCGTATTAAAAACTTTAATGTGTCGGTTTCTGAAGCGAAAGGAAAAATAGTTTTCAGAAGGAAGTTGCAAGAAGGCGGAAGTAATCACAGCTTCGGAATTCACGTAGCGCAGTTGGCAGGAATGCCTAAAACCGTAGTGAATCGGGCGAATGAAATGCTTCATCAATTAGAGACGAAAAGAGGTGAAGCCCCTACGGGGAAAGGAAAAGCGAACGTGGCTCAAGGAGAGGAAAAAATGCAATTGAGCTTTTTCCAACTCGATGACCCGACGTTGGTTCAGATAAAAAAAGAAGTAGAAAAAATCGATATCAATACGCTTACTCCGGTTGAAGCTTTGTTCAAGTTGAACGAGATCAAGAAGATAGTGGGAAGCTAATTTGTATATTTGAGAATATAAAATAGAAAACATGGGATGTTCGAGTTGTGGAAATAATGATGGGAGCGTTCCTAACGGCTGTAAAAGCAATGGTAATTGCGGAACCTGCAGCACAGGGAAAAAGGAAGTTTTCGATTGGCTGTCAGGAGTTCCATTGGCAGACGGATTAAAGCCGTTTGACGTGGTTGAAGCGCGTTTTAAAAATGGCCGTAAGGCATTCTTCAGAAAAGGAAATTTGGAGTTGTTTCAAGGAGATGTAATTGTTGTTGAGGCTTCTACTGGATACGACGTTGGGATTGTTTCTTTATCTGGTGAGTTGGTTCGTGTTCAAATGAATCGCAGAGAAGTCAAAGACAATTATGAGTTGAAACGCGTTCTTCGAAAAGCAGAACAATCGGACTTTGATATTTGGCAAGCTGCGCGTCAGTTGGAAACAAGCACTATGACTCGTTCACGAGAAATTTCGCGCGAGCTGGGTCTTCAAATGAAAATTAGCGATGTGGAATATCAAGGCGATAAGACCCGCGCGATATTTTACTACACTGCCGATGACCGTGTAGATTTCCGTGAACTCATTCGCAAGTATGCTGAAGAGTTCAAGGTGCGCATTGAAATGCGCCAGATTGGACTTCGTCTTGAAGCAGGTCGTTTAGGCGGAATTGGATCATGCGGAAGAGAGTTGTGTTGTTCTACTTGGTTAACCGATTTCAGATCGGTATCTACCGGCGCAGCACGCTATCAGCAGCTTTCATTGAACCCAGGCAAACTAGCAGGGCAATGTGGAAAGCTGAAGTGTTGTTTGAATTACGAATTGGATCAGTATGTTGAAGCCGTTCGTATGCTTCCACCAACACATGTGAAATTGAAACTTCCAAAGGGAATTGCATCGCATTTTAAAACAGATATTTTCAAGCAGGTCATTTATTACACCATTGAAGGACAGCACAGCGACGGGCCTTTTGCTCTTTCTGCAGATGTGGTGAAAGAGATTATTGAAAAGAATAAGCGCGGGGAAGAAATAGGGGAAGTTCAAACCTTTATTGAAGAAAAAGAATTGGTTGAAAGTGTTGTTGAATTTGCTGAAGTAGTAGGACAAGATAGCTTAACGCGTTTCGACAATAAGAAGCGTAAGCCTAACAACAACAATCGCAACCGTAACAGCAAGCCTGGAGGAAATTCAAACAGACCGGCATCAGCTGCTGGAAATGCTAAGCCTGGAAATGCTGCTCCTCAAAGCGCGGCAGCACCGAAACCGAAAGAAGGCAATCGCCCTCCTGGAAATAGCAACAGACCGAACCGCTTCAAAGGCAAACCAAACAATCCGAACCCGAATCAAGGCAAGAAAGAATGAAACGAATAGTTTTCTTTTTAGGTGTGGTGCTCCTGCTCACTTCGTGTGCCGATGATTTCGTTTACGAAAGCAATATGCCTATTGAAGGCGGAGTTTGGGACAATAAGCAAGTGGCGAATTTTGAGTTCGATATTCAAGATACCGTGAGTTTGCACGACTTTTTTCTGGACATTAGAAACGGCGAGCAATACGAATTTAGTAATCTGTTTGTATTCATTGAAATGGAATTTCCAAATGGAAAATTAGCTGTTGATACACTCGAGTGCCCAATGGCAGATCCCCAAGGAAATTGGTTCGGCAAATCGGGATTAGGAGACCTATATGACAATCGAATCATTTATAAATCACGCAAGCAATTCCCGCTTTCAGGACATTACAAAGTGTCTATTCATCAAGCTATGCGTGTGAATCCGGTTGAAGGAATTTATGATGTAGGATTTCGTCTAGCGAAGTCGAAGTAACCCCTTCGCGAAGCGACCTTGCGGAGCACCTTTGTAAAACAATCTTTGCAAAGCAATCTTGCTCCTGCATCTAATAATCTCCGATTATTTTGTGTTTTTGCGGCTCCAAATATTATATTTTGCAATACACCAGAACGCGCGAACGCCGTCTTTCCAGCCAATCTTTTTACCTTCTTCATACGTTCTTCCGTAGTATGAAATTCCAACTTCATAAATACGAATGTTTGGAATTCTTGAAAGCTTCGCGGTGATTTCCGGCTCGAAACCGAAACGCTTTTCACACAACAAAAGATTCTGTGCAATGTCGGCACGAATGAGTTTGTAGCACGTTTCCATATCTGTTAAGTTCAGATTGGTAAACGCGTTGCTCGCAAACGTGAGTAATTTATTTCCGATGCTGTGCCAGAAGAAAAGAATGCGGTGTGGATTTCCACCCATGAAACGAGATCCGTATACAACATCAGCTCCATCTTTAAAAACAGGCTTCAGCAAGTCGTTGTATTCATCAGGGTCATACTCCAAATCAGCATCTTGAACCAAGATATAATCACCCGTTGCAATCTCAATGGCCTTATGTAAAGCCGCTCCCTTCCCTTGATTGAAGGGTTGCGAGTAAAAGTTAAACGTACGCTCAGGATGAGTCGCAATGTATGATTCAATGGCCTCAACAGTGTTGTCCGTTGAAGCGTCGTTGACAATCACAATTTCCATCTCAATGTTGTTCACCAATTTCACTTCACCAATACGGTCAAGAATTAAGTGAATGGTTCTTCCTTCGTTGTATGCAGGAATAAGGATAGAAAGCTTTTTAAACTGATGCATGAATTATTGTTTAATGACTTTAGGAACACGGAAGTAATACATGTCTTTTGAAGGTGCGTTTTTTAAGGCGTCCGCTTGGGTAATCGGAACTTCAACCACGTCTTCTCGCAAGACATTCGTTTCTTCTGTCATAAACACGAGAGGTTCAACATTCGCAGTATCGAGCTCTTTGAGCTTGTCAACAAATGCAATCATTTCGTTCAACCCGTCGACCATCTCTGTTTCTTCATTTTCAGAAAAAGACAGCTTGCTTAATTCAGCTAGGCGACGAACAGTGGCAACATCAACTTTCATGTGTTTTATTCAATTCGCGTTGAATGGTTTCAAACGCTTGCGTGCGCAAAGGTAATAAATCAGATGCAGTTAACCCTGCGGTAGCAATTGGGGCATGAACAGTAACTCTTATTTTTTGAGGAAGAGAGTATTGAAAGAACTTCGCAGGGTCTAAAAGAACTTTATAGTTTGAGTGCCAAGTAACAGGAACAACGGGCCTTTGCTGTTCAATAGCAACTTTGAATGCCCCGTTTTTAAACGGAAGTAATTTCGGTGCGTCGTCTGGAATTGTGCCTTCCGGGTAGATAGCCACGCTCATGTCGTTCCGTAAACTTTTCGCCACACGATCCAAAGCCACCAGCGCTGCTTTGCTTTGTCCTCTTCTGATAGGAATGTCTTGCTTTCGAAAAAACAAGGAGAACAAGGGCCAACTTAACAACTCACCTTTTCCAACAAAAAGAAAATCTCGACCGATGGCCTCGTACATAAATACAGTGTCTAAATAGCTACTGTGGTTCGAGGCAATAATGAAAGAGCCTTCGGGAAGTGGCGCTTCAAATGTGATTTCAATAGGACAGAAAATGCATTTGCGAATGAGTTTGCCCCAAAAACGTTTTAAGACGAATGCCTTAAGATGACGCTCTCTTTTTCTATACACCCAAACGAAAGGAATGTAAAGAAAAATAAGGGTAATCCAAAACACTAAACCAATCCAAAGTTTATAGATGAAATATATGGGCGCTAGGATGTAGTGCAAGGTTGGGTTGGTTTAGAATTGAAAGATACGAATGAATAGCTATACCGAATAACCTAAATTCTTACGAACGCGATCAAGAGTATTTGATGCAGTCACTCTTGCTTTCTCTCCGCCTTGTTTTAAAATATTTTCAAGCGAAGAATAGTCTGAAATGTATTCGAAATATTTTTTTCTTTCTGTTTCGAAACGAGAAAGAATGGCTTCAAGCAATTCTTTTTTGGCGTGTCCCCATCCGAAATTTCCCGCTAGAAGTTTTTCACGAAGAACCGCCGCTTCGCTAGCTCCAACAATAAGTTCATACAAAGCGGTAATGCTGTTTGCATTCGGATCTTTCGGATCTTCCAGCTTCGTAGCGTCGGTAACAATGTTCTTATTGATTACGTCTTTCAATTCTTTTTCAGGAAGAAAAATGTTGATGTAATTGCCGTAGCTCTTACTCATTTTTTGTCCGTCCGTTCCCGGAACATACATGGTTGCTTCGTTCACCTTTGAATCGGGCAAAACAAACGTTTCTCCCATTTGATGATTGAAAGCGGAAGCAATGTCGCGTGTGATTTCTAAATGTTGAAGTTGATCTTTCCCTACAGGAACAACGTTCGCGTCGTACAACAAAATATCTGCAGCCATTAAAACTGGATAGGTAAACAACCCTGCGTTAACTTCTTTCAAACGGTCTTGACGATCTTTAAAACTGTGCGCATTCGCCAACATCGGGAACGGCGTGAAGCAGTTCAAATACCAAGCGAGCTCGGTAACTTCAGGAACATCGCTCTGACGATAGAACACGTTTTTATCTGTGTTGAAGCCGCACGCTAACCAAGTAGCAGCGACGCTGTACGTGTTGTTGCGAATTTCCTCAGCGTTTTTAATTTGAGTTAAGGTGTGGAAATTCGCAATGAATAAATACGCTTCGTTGGAAGGGTGGTTACTCATTTCAATTGCCGGAGCAATTGCGCCCAACACATTACCCAAATGCGGTGTTCCTGTACTTTGAATGCCTGTTAATACGCGTGCCATAGTGGTTAAATTCGCTGCAAAGAAACAGCTTTATTTGCTTCGTTCTTTATCGTATTTGTTCTTGTACAACAAGTACATTTCGGTTTGCATGTTGCTAAGCTCAATGCTTCTTCCGTCGATGTAGGCCAAGCGCAATAGATTAGTGGTCATGTTCAACGCATCTCCGTATGAAACGAAAAGCGTAGCGCTTTTCCCCACTTCAAGACTTCCGTATTTTTTATCGACGCCCAAGATTTGTGCGGCATTTAATGTTAGTGCTTTCACTGCTTCTTCGTATGGAAGTCCGTGTGCAACGGCTGTTCCCGCCATGAATGGCAGGTTTCGCGTGCCCATGCGCTCCATGTCTCCTTCGTTTTGGAAGGCGAAAAGAATACCAGCGTCGTATAATTTTTTCGCTAAAGCGAAAGATGCGTGTGGATCGTCTTCATCCAATGAAGCCAAGTCGTGAACACGACGAAGAAGAACTGAGATGTTTTCTTCTTTCAGAATAGTCGCTGCAAGCGGAGCGTCGTAACCACCGACAATAACCATCTTCACAATGCCCATGTCGCGTTTGAATTGCACCGCTTCGTGAATAGATTTCAATTCATCTGCATGAACGTAAAGTGTTTTGC
This sequence comes from Flavobacteriales bacterium, assembly GCA_947466425.1. Lineage (GTDB taxonomy): Bacteria > Bacteroidota > Bacteroidia > Flavobacteriales_D > Sanyastnellaceae > CAIZGX01. The sequence goes on along the minus strand of CANIBZ010000004.1, from coordinate 61,730 downwards.
TGCCATCGAATAATCCTTTCATGGCTTCGAAGCGAAGCTCTGTTAAATCCCCCTTTGGTGCTTTAGCGTAAGCTTTCGCATCGCCAAAGAACAATTCAATTTCGCGCTTTTGTTGATCGTAACTTTTCACCTTAGACACAAGGATTCTGCCTTTGTCATAGTGTCTGTGAATGACTTGCGGCCAATTGAGGTGCAGGCCATCGTCTGCGCGTACCACAGCGTCTTCCCAGTTCCACGCATCGAATTGCATGATTGAAGAAGAACCTGAAATTATTCCACCTCGTGGTGTTACTTGTCCAAGTAACACACCGTTCGAACGAACGGTGGGAATAATTTCCGAGTCAGCGTTGTACGCAATAACCGAACGAACGCTCGGTTTGAATGTGCCAACCTCATACAAATCATTCTGCGCACGAATCGCATCTATTTCAACCAATCCCAATGAAGAGTTCGGTGCAATAAATCCTGGATAAACATGCTGACCTTCTAGAGGAATGACCTTATCGAATTTGGTGATATCTATGCGGGAAACAGTAGCGTCGACCACAAGGGTAAGTACACCTTTTTCAAAAGCGATGTATGCGTTCTCAATCACTTTTCCGTTCCCCAAATGCGCGTAGCAGTTCGTTAGAATAATGGAATTACTCTGCGCTGGCGCAGGTGTTGGGCGGTGTTGGGCTTGAGCTGCAATACCGGCAATAAGCGCAAGTGATAAAAATATTTTTCTCATAATCATGTTCTTATTCTTTTATGAAAATACCTTTTGATGTCTCGTCCATGCTGTTGCAATGGAAGTGATGCGGCGTCTTCGGCTGTGGCTTTCTGGTAGACACTCCATTGTTTTTAGCGACTTCCATTTTCTGAATGATGCGTTCGCGTTCAGCAGCAAAGGCCTCTCTTGCTTTTTCATCTTCTTCCAAACTGAAGTAACAAGTGCCGTCGATGTAAGTCTTTTCGGCACGAGCGTAAATGCTTAGCGGCTCGTTGTTCCAAATCACAAAATCTGCGTCTTTCCCCACTTTCAAAGACCCCATGCGATCGTCTAGGTGAAGAAGCTTCGCTGGATTCAACGTCACCATTTTCAATGCTTCTTCCGCAGGCACGCTTCCGTATTTCACAATTTTTCCTGCTTCTTGATTTAGACGCGCGCCCATTTCCGCATCGTCGGAATTGATGGCCACCACAATTCCTTGCTCATACATGAGCGCAGCGTTGTATGGAATGGCGTCTTTCACTTCGGCCTTGTAGGCCCACCAGTCGCTGAAGGTAGAAGCACCCGCTCCGTGGGCTTTCATTTTGTCAGCGACTTTATAGCCTTCAAGAATATGAGTGAATGTATTTATTTTGAAGTTGAAGCTATCTGCTACATGCATGAGCATGTTTATTTCGCTTTGCACATAGCTGTGACAAGAAATGAATCTCTCTTTGCGAAGAATTTCTAGAATGGTTTCCAATTCTAGATCTCTACGCGGCGCAAGGGGCATGGGTAAACCTTTCTTTACTTTTTTGCAAGCCGCGTTGTAGTTGTCCCAAGCCTTGCCGTATTCCAGAGCACGATAGAAATGATCGTAGTAAACCTGTTCTACTCCCATACGGGTTTGCGGAAAACGTGAAACAGACTGATCTCCCCAATTGCTTTGTTTCACGTTTTCGCCTAACGCGAATTTGATGAATCCTGGAGCGTTCTCAATCTTCATTCCTTCCGCATTTACGCCCCAACGCAACTTCACCAATGCGCTCTGTCCGCCAATCGGATTGGCACTTCCGTGAAGCAATTGAGAAGCTGTTGTTCCGCCCGAAAGCTGACGGTAAATGTCAATGTCTTCCGGATAAATAACGCTTCCCTCTTCAACTTCTGCGCTGCTCGCTTGTGTTCCTTCGTTTACACTTGAAAGCGCAATGTGACTGTGTTCGTCTATGATACCCGGAGAAATGTGTTTGCCCTTGGCATCAATTTCCTGAACCGCCTCTCCTTTCGGAATGCTAATGTCTACGCCTATTCCTGCGATCTTTCCGTTCTTCACCCACAAGTCACCTTCTTGAATGGTTCCGTTTTCACACGTCCAAAGTGTTGCATTTCGAAACACAACATTCTCTTTTTTCGGAAGTGAAGTCTTGCCATACGCGGTGAATGGATAAATAATTTCTCCAGGAATCGTTTGTGTTTTTTCTTCTTTCTTTTCTTCTTTTTTCGGAATAGCGACAACTGTGGCGTTTATTGAAATGGATGACTTTTCAAACGACGTTAGGTCTAACGACAACTCTTTTTCTTTCGAATGAATGTTTCCTGAAACACGCACGAATGCTGTGCTATCGAGTGTTAACTCTCCAACTGGAAATCCATCTTTCAATTGTAATTTCAACTGAAATAAAGTTGAATCTTGTGCGGTTGACCCAAGTGCTTCGTGTAATTTTTTCAGGGCGTCTGTTGTTTTCAATTTTGAAGAAACAATCACTTCCTCTCCTTTGCCTTTAATGCTTTCGGCTTGAACCGTTGTTCCTAAAACGGAGAAAGTGTAAGTCCCCTCAAGTGAGAGATACTCTGCATTCGAAACGAAATATGGCTTACCATTCACCCATGTTTCAAGCACCTTTGAATCGTTGGTGAAAAGCTCTTTGTTGGTAATCACCAAGTTTGCGTCGTATCCCGCAAGTATAGAACCTACGCGGGTTTGAGCGTTTAGGTATTGTGCCGGTCTTGTTGTTAAAGCGGCCAATGCAATGTTTGCAGGAAGTCCGTTTTCAACGGCGGTCTTTATGTTTTCGAGCAACTGACTTTTGTCTTCAAGTCCACTTGCAGTGATGCAAAATTCTATTCCTGCGTTGTGCAAATAAGCGAGGTTATATGGCGCCAATTCCCAATGTTTCAATTCTGCTGTTGAGATATATCGGTTGCTTGCTGGGTCGCTCACATCAAAGGCCTGCGGGTAGTTCACGGGCACAATGAATTTCCCTTTGGTGCCCTTCATTTCTTCCAAACGTTGATATTCATTTCCTCCGGTTTTGAATAGGTATTGCACACCGAACTCATCTCCCACGGCGTCTGCACGAAGAATATTCCATTTGTCGTTGGCTTCGAAAATTTGAGGAAGACTGCTAGTTGAATTGAGTGCACGAAGCGTCAAATTTGTTTCTCCGCTTCCTTTCAAATTCGCATACCAATTGGCATCGCAGTACGTTTGCTTAAGCAGCGCAATGCTACCCATAATGGAAGAAGGATATTGTTGCGGACTGCTTCCTTTGTTGAAAGAGAAGTAAGCGGCTGCTTCAGCGCTAATCACATCGGCATGAATTTCATTTCCCAAAGAAACAAGTGCTCCTGTTCCGCGTGAAATACCGTCGGCCTTGTGCGAACACACCGCGGTTATTCCCGCATTGCGATAGCTTTCAGCCTCTTCTTCGTTGTGTTGAAGTTGCATAGAAGCGTTGTATTCCGGATGAACGGCGGCGTTCCAACCGAGAACATTTTTTCCTGAATCTTCCGTTTCTTCGCCATGATTGCCGTTTTGCTTTTGAGAGATGCCGTATGTGGAAAACGCATCAACGAATCCCGCATAAATGAATTTGCCTGTGGCGTCAATGATTACACAATTGGCAGGAATCGGAATGTTCTTTCCAACCGCTTTGATTTTTCCTTTTTCTATAATGACGGTTGCTCCTTCCATTTTATTTTCTGGAGTGGAATAGACCGTTGCGTTGGTAAGCGCATAAGCACTCACGTCTTTCGGGCGAACGCCGTTGAACGGAAAGGTTTCTTGCGCGAATGCAACAATGCCATTCGATACAAGTAAAATGAAGACCAAGAGTTTTCTCATGTTGTTTGTTGAAGTGAAAAATTCACGAACGATTCAAACAAAAATAGTGGGATTCAAATGAACATTGGTTGTAAATGTTTTCCTTGAATGGAATTACATTTGTGACATGAACGAAAGAAAAAAAATTCCGACCTCTGTATATGCTGAAATGACTCCGAATCCTTCGTCAATGAAGTTCGTTGCGGATCGTTTGCTATTAACCGGCGGACTTCAAGTTGAATATAAATCAAAGGCCGAAGCAGCGGGCTCATCGCCATTGGCGGAAGAGCTTTTCAATTTTCCATTTGTAACCAATGTTTTTGTTGCGCATAATTTCGTTACGGTAACGAAAGACGGTACCATCGATTGGGACATGATTGTGATGCAGTTACGCGAATATGTTCGCGAGTGGCTCATGGACAATGAGATTGCTGTTTCTACGGTACCTGCTGAACTCATGAGCAGAAGCGCAAGCATGATTGAAGAAGCGAAAGCAGGCGGATCAACACCATCATCAGTAGATAGATCGAACTTCAAGCCTTCGGAATACGACGACGCCATTATGGCTTTGTTGGAAGAGTTTGTAAGACCAGCGGTTGAAGCCGACGGCGGTGCCATTGATTTCGTAGGTTATGATGAGAAGAAAGTTTTTGTTGAAATGAAAGGATCATGCGCCGGCTGTCCTTCATCAACGGCAACCCTCAAAGGTGGAATTGAAAACCTTCTGAAGGCGAAGCTTCCGAGTGTGGTGGAAGAGGTAATTTCGGTTTAAGAAAATAATCTGCTAAGACTATCGTTTCACCCACGCTCATGAAGAAAAGTTTCATTTTGAAAATTACAGTTTTTGCCTTGCTCTTTTGCTCCGTTCAAGTAGCGCAAGCTCAAGTAGCGCGTGTCTATGTGAACGAATTCTTGCAAATTGGTGTTGGTGCGCGTGCGATGGGTATGTCGCAAGCGCAGGTGAGCAGCGTGAACGACGCGACATCAGGCTACTGGAATCCTGCAGGATTAATGGGCCTTGGAAACAAACTAGACGCGGCGGTTATGCACAGCGAGTCTTATGCGGGAATTGCGAAGTACGATTACGCGGCTGTGGGCAAAAGACTTGATTCAACTTCTGCAGCATCGTTCTCGCTTATTCGTTTTGGAATCGACGACATTCCGAATACGCTAGACTTGTACGATCCGAACGGAAACATAGATTATTCAAGGGTTACAACATTCAATGCTGCAGATTATGCGTTCTTGTTTTCTTATGCGAAGAAGGGCGTTCCCTTCATTCATAAGCCTTGGGCAAGTCGCGTAAATATTGGTGGAACAGCGAAAATCATCTATAGACAGATTGGAGATTTTGCGCGTTCATTCGGCTTTGGATTTGACCTAGGAGCGCAATACCAAGGGAAGCATGTGTGTTTCGGCGCTGTGGTTCGCGATGCGAGCTCAACCTTCAACGCGTGGTCTTTCAGTTTGGGTTCAACCGCCACTTCAGTCTTTCAACAAACAGGAAACACGTTGCCGAAAAACGGATTGGAGATTGCCTTACCACGTGCCATTTTAGGCGCAGGTTACAAATTCAACAAAGAGAAAATTTCATTTTTGGTGGAAGGAAATGCGACCTTCACCACAGACGGACAGCGTAATGCGTTGGTGTCTGGAAACACGTTCAGCATTGATCCTAATGTTGGATTGGAAGTGGGCTATTCAAACACGATATTTTTCCGCGCAGGTGTTGGAAACGCTCAGCGTGTAAAGGATTTCGAAGAAGAGTACATCACGTATCAACCAAACATTGGAATTGGCATTCGCCTTCGAAAAATGTTTATCGACTACGCGCTATCTGATGTCGGAAATTCTTCCGACGTTCTTTACAGCAACGTGTTTTCGCTAAAGTTTTCGCTTTAGTTATTCAACAATGAATCGCTCGCTTTCGTGAGTGGTTGTTCCTTCAGCATGGAGAACATACATTCCTTTTGGAAGATTCAGTTCTAATGACTGCGTATGCATTCCTCCAGGGATGTTCAATTTCGATTCGTACACCACTTTTCCGCTAATGTCTGTAACGGTTACAACCGCTTTATCGAAGCGCTGATTAAATGTTTGCAGGTTGAATGTTCCGTTGTTCGGATTCGGGAAAATATCGAATTGCTGCTGCACAAATTGCTGCTCTTCCGTGCTTACGATAGGCTGAACAACAATGTTCTCATCGCCTGGCAAGTAGTACGTGTAAGCGAAGAATACAATCATCATTTCATCACCTGTTTGTTCCCCCGCCGTCACCAATTGCGGTGGGCTGTTCGGATTGAATGGATTCGCGGAAGTGTTGTCGTAGAAGGCTTGCGCGCGAAGGTTCGTGTTTTGAGGAATGTGAATCAACTGCGGATAATTGTAGGTTAACTGCCAGCGGAAATCCCATGAAGGCACGCTAATCAAGGGTTCTGTGGAGCCATCTGGAAGTTCAGCCCAACTGCTAATGCTTCTTCCAATTAAGTGCATGTGGGGGAAAGTTCCAATTAAAGTAACATCCGCAGGCACGGTATAGGTTTCTGTGAAAGTAGCCGTTTGATTGGCCAAGACATAAAGGAAGTTTTGATCGAGTATGCCCGGACCATGATTTAAGATAGGGTTGTACCAAACTTCTCGCGGAGTTGGGTCGTCTGAATAATGAAGGTTAATCGTGGTTTGGTCTGAAAGGCCTAATGTTCCGGCTGGATAGTGAAATTCAACAAGAAAATCGCCACCAGCTTCTAAGCGCTGCGCAAAGCCAAATGGCACCCACAAAGGTCCGCCTCCTGGCGCCCAGGCAGAAAGGAATTTCGCTCCGTTAACAATGCTTCCACCACTCGATTGAAATCCATCTCCAGGATCGTTCGCATCAAGTGTAGCCCCAGCCCCTGTTGGATCGTAAGAGATTACAACGTGGTGAACAATATCAGCGTTTCCAGGAATAATTTCAATTCCATCTATCCAACCGTCTTGCGCCAGTCCGCTTGGAATAACAAAAGTTCTGTAGTAGTCGCTATTGGTTGCAGGTGAAGTGTAGTTCGGTGTTGTATACGTTTGGTCAACTGAAATCAATTGAGAACTGTTCGTGTAAACAGGAGTGGCAGGTGCAAGCGCTAAATCGCCACTGGGCGCGCCTCCAACAATCCAATCTTGAATGGCTTGCTTTTCAGCCACCGTTAAGACGTTTTCTCCAACGAAGTGTCTGTAGTTCGGGTCGGCAGGCCAAGGTGGCATTATGCCTGAAGTTATTGCGCCTAGTATTCCTGCTTGACTGTTGTATGCATCGTCGTAAGTCATGAATGAAGAAGGTCCAATGCCGCCCTCGTGGTGACACGTGGTGCAATGTTCAAACAAGACAGGAGCTACATTTTCACTCCAAGTTCCTTGTGCGAAAGAGCTGTGGGTTGCAAAAAGAATGGCAAAAAGAAATACAAGTTTTTTCACGATGGGTGTATTTAAGGTGGAATAAAGCTAATCAAATTTTAATTAGGAAGAGTATATGAGGGGAAGGTTTATTGCAAATGCAATGTTTATTTCTTCAAAGTATGAATGTCTTTCCAAAAGAAATAATAATCATCTTGCAGGTAGTGAAACCTCTGTTGGAAATACAAAATCTAAGCGTGGCCTTCAACAACAGAATAGTTGTGAACGCCTTGTCCTATGCGCTTTTTCCAGGAAAGATAACGGCCGTTGTGGGTGAATCTGGTAGCGGAAAATCGGTAACCGCCATGTCGTTGCTCGGTTTACTTCCAACAAAAAATTTAACTTTTCCTTCCGGAGAAATTTTTCTTTCGAGTGAATTAATCGGTAAGGAAAATCGAACAGTTAAGCCTACCGATGAAATTCTTTCTTCATTGCGTGGAAAGAAAATCGCAGTGATTTTCCAAGAACCCATGACGGCGCTGAATCCAGCAATGACGTGTCAGCAGCAAATGGAGGAATGCCTTCAACATGAAAAAAAAGAAATTCGAAAAAGCAAAGTGTTGTCTTTGTTAGAAGAGGTTGAAATGCCCGATCCCACGGGCGCTCTAAAAAAGTATCCGCATGAATTTTCAGGCGGACAGCGTCAGCGGATCATGATAGCCATGGCCTTGGCTTCAGAGCCCATGCTGCTTATAGCAGATGAGCCTACGACGGCTTTGGACCCATCGGTTCAAGCTTCCATTTTAGAGTTGATTAAAAAGCTCAAAGCACAACGCAACATGTCGGTGCTTTTCATTTCACACGACTTACACGTGGTGAAAGAAATCGCAGATTTCATAGTGGTCATGAAGTCTGGAAGTGCCGTTGAACAAGGCAATGCAGAGGAAGTCTTGAATCATCCTCAGCATGATTATACAAGAGGACTACTCGCTTGTCGACCTTCGAAATCCTCTAAGGGAAAGAGTTTGATTACGTTGGGAAATGATCTTGCTGAAAAGCAATATTCGTTTTCCACCAATGAAAATATTTTATTGCGGGTTGAAGGGTTGACGAAAATTTATCCCGGTCAAACTATCCCTGCCGTGAACAATGTTTACTTCGAAATAAAACAGGGTGAAACCCTTGGTTTAATAGGTGAAAGCGGATGTGGAAAGACTTCGTTGAGCCGCATGCTCATGGGACTTCTTGCGCCAACAAGCGGAAAGGTTTGGTTCGAAGCAGAGCAACTTATTGGCAGTGATAATTCATTTCCGAATAAATTTCGAAGAGACATTCAAATGGTGTTTCAAGATCCGTTCGCTTCGTTGAATCCGAAGTTGAAAATTGAAGACATGCTCCTCGAGCCCTTGCACATTCATAAAATAGGAAGTTCAAATTCGGAAAGAAAAAAGCGCGTTGAATATTTATTGAATGCCGTTGGAATGCCCGCCGATAGTGCTCAGCGGTATGCGCACAACTTCTCGGGCGGGCAGCGTCAGCGTATTGTTATTGCTCGCGCATTGGCAACCAATCCGAAGTTAATTATCTGCGATGAAGCCGTTGCGGCCCTCGATGTTTCCGTTCAAGCGCAGGTGTTGAATTTGTTGAATGATCTGAAGGAAGAATTCGGTCTGACCTATTTATTTATTTCTCACGACATGCCGGTGGTCTATCACATGAGCAGCAATGTTATGGTTATGCGGAAGGGTGAGTTGGTTGAAAAAGGCAGCACGGAAGCGGTTTTCCTTCGACCTGAAAACGAATACACACAGCGACTAATGAGCATAGCCAGTCTTACGTGATAATCGTCACGGCACTGCTTTCTCGAAGAACTATCTTTGCACTATGGAACTAACAATGGCCCTTGGATTTTTCGGAGCACTGCTCATGGGCTTTGTTTTGGGCGTGCTTGGCGGTGGCGGCGCCATTCTTACCATTCCTATTTTAGTTTATTTGTTTGGATTCGATTTGCGATCGGCAGTCGTTTCTTCCTACGCTATCTTGTTTTTCAGCTCCATTGTTGGCGGAATTCAAAGCCGGAAAGAAATTGAATGGCGCTTGGCTTTAATGTTTGCTGCGATTTCCGCGCTATTCATAGCATTAACCAAATTCTTTGTCCTTCCGAGTTTACCCAAAGATTTTTTTGTTTTCGGTTGGAAGGTTTCAACGCAAAGCATCTTGCTTTTAATGTTTGTAACCATCATGTACATTGTTGCCTACAAATTGCTTAATCCGAAAAAAGCGAAAGGCAAGGGTCTTGTTTCATTGGCCCTGAATGCCGCTGTTGTAGGGGTGTTGGGATCGCTCATTGGCGTGGGAGGAGGATTCTTAATTGTTCCTGCTATTTATGCTTACCGCAACACCACCATGTCTGCGGCCATTGCTTCAACGTTTGTCGTTATTACCTTGAACTCGGCATCGGGATTAGCGGTTTCTTATTCAGAATTAAGCGCCTTGAATTTTTCCATTCTACTTCCCTTTTTAGGTCTGGCAGTTGTGGGTGTTGTGGTTGGAACAATACTCTCTAAAAAATGGTCCGATGCGATTTTGCGAAAGTCCTTCGTTGTACTTTTGCTGGCCGTGGGAACGTATATGTTAACGAAAGAAATGATTGAGATACTATGAAAATTGAACAGATTTACACCGGATGTTTAGCGCAAGGTGCGTACTACATTGAAAGCAATGGTGAGGCGGTTATTATTGATCCGCTTCGCGATACAAAATCCTACACAGATAGAGCAAACGCCTCAGGCGCTAAGATCAAATACATTTTAGAAACGCATTTCCATGCAGATTTTGTAAGCGGACATTTAGATCTTCAGCTTTATACCGGAGCAACCATTGTTTTCGGTCCGAATGCGAAGACTGAATTCATTTCACATATTGCTACCGACGGAGAAATTCTTCAGGTTGGAAACTGCACCATTGAGGTGTTGCATACCCCAGGTCACACCATGGAGAGCTCGTGTTATTTGCTTCGCGATGAGAATGGAAAGCAAGTTGCGGTATTTACGGGAGACACGCTTTTCATTGGTGATGTGGGAAGACCAGATTTGGCGCAGAAGTCGGGTGAATTAACGAAAGAAGATTTAGCGGGATATTTATACGACAGCTTGCGAAACAAACTCATGCCGTTGGAAAACGACATTACCGTTTATCCTGCACACGGCGCTGGTTCTGCGTGCGGAAAGAACATGAGTAAAGAGACTTTCGACACCTTGGGTCATCAGAAGGAAGTGAATTACGCGTTGCAAGACATGACAAAAGAGGCGTTTATTCAGGAAGTTACTGCGGGTCTATTGCCTCCGCCGTTTTATTTCCCAGAGAACGTGGCTATGAACAAGAAGGGTGTTTCTTCGTTGGAAGGTGTCGTTCAACATTCAATGAAACCCTTGTCTGTAGAGGCGTTCACGGTGTTGATGGAAGATGAAAGTGTTCTGTTGCTGGACGTTCGCGGTCCGCAAGTATTTTGCAAAGGGTTCATTCCAGGTTCTGTGAACATTGGATTGAAGGGTGATTTCGCTCCGTGGGTGGGGACATTAATTACAGACATGAAGCAACGCGTTGCTTTGGTTACAGAGCCGGGTCAAGAAGAAGAAGCGATTACGCGTTTGGCTCGTGTGGGTTACGACGGTGTTGTAGGATATTTGGAAGGCGGATTCCAGTCGTGGGATAAATCGGAGAACGAAATTGATCAGATTGAAAGCATCACAGCCGATGTTTTTGCTGAGTTGGCTTCAGACAAAAAAGTGAACACCATAGACGTTCGCAAGCCAACAGAATTTGAAGCGGAACATTTGGAAACCGCCATCAGCGCGCCTCTTCACGAATTGAATCAGCACATGAGCGCCTTCAAAACGGGAGAGAACAATTACATTCATTGCGCAGGCGGATACCGCAGTATGATAGCGGCGAGCATTTTGAAAAGCCGCGGAATACACAATGTCATTGACATTGCCGGTGGATACAACGCTATTTCGAAGACCTCTTTACCGAAAACCAATTTCGTTTGTCCAAGTACGCTATAACCTTTGGTTTGTCGTATATTTGTGCATCTAAAAATTAAGTCATGGGAAAATTAGGTTGGCCAGAGATTCTTTTAATTCTAGCAGTAGTAATGTTGTTGTTTGGTGGAAAGAAAATTCCAGAAATGATGCGTGGTCTAGGAAAAGGAATGAAGGAATTCAAAGACGCTAGCAAAGGCGAAGGTTCTTCTGCAGACTCTTCTTCGGATTCAGACAAGATTGAGAATAAATAACATCGAGTTCCAATGGTGTTTCATTCGTTGAAGGAAGTTCAGTCCGAACTTTCCTCAAAATCCCTTTCGTTAAAAAACGTTGTTTCTCAATACCTTCAGAACATTGAAGCGCGCATGAATTTGAATGCGTTCATCGAGGTTTGGGGAGATGAGGCGCTCGCGCAAGCAGAGCTAATTCAACAAAAAATAGACAATGGAACCGCGGGTAAACTTGCGGGAATGGTCATTGCCATTAAAGATAACATCTGTTATAAAAATCATAAAGTTTCTGCATCATCTAAAATCCTCGAAGGATTTGAATCGTTGTACAGCGCAACCGTTGTAGAACGTATTTTGGCAGAAGATGCAATTATAATTGGAAGACTGAATTGCGACGAGTTCGCGATGGGTTCTTCCAACGAAACATCTTATTACGGCGCGGTTAAAAATCCTTTGAATGAAAACTGTGTACCCGGGGGATCTTCGGGTGGCGCATCTGCAGCGGTAGCGGCAGATTTTTGTTTAGCAGCATTGGGAAGTGATACGGGCGGTTCTATTCGTCAACCCGCTTCATTCACCGGTATTGTGGGTATGAAACCTACGTATGGTGCGGTTTCTAGATATGGCCTTATTGCTTACGCTTCGAGCTTCGATCAGATTGGTCCAATGACTAAGTGTGTGGAAGACGCAGAAGTTTTGCTTCAAGTTATTGGCGGTCCTGATGCCTACGACAGCACTACGTTGTTGGAAGCATTACCAGCAGCGGCAGTTCGAGCAAGCAAGCCTAAAATCGCATATTTGAAAGAAGCGGTTGAAAGCGAAGCGGTGCATCCAGAAATTCGCGATCGCATCAATTCAATCTTAGATAAATTAAAGTCGGAAGGATACACGGTTGAATCGATATCATTTCCGTATTTAGATTACATGGTTCCCGCTTATTACGTGTTAACTACGGCTGAAGCCTCTTCCAACTTAGCTCGATTCGATGGAATTAACTACGGTTACAGAAGTAAAGATGCCAAAGGCATTGATGAGACTTATAGAAAAAGTAGAACGGAAGGATTTGGTCGCGAAGTGAAGCGAAGAATTTTATTGGGTTCGTTTGTGTTGAGTTCAGGATATATAGATGCTTACTATGGGACTGGACAGCGTGTGAGACGGGTGTTGCAAGAAAAGACGAAAGCCATTTTCGATCAATACGACTTCTTACTTTCACCCACTTGCACAGATGTAGCATTTGAATTTGGTGCGAAATCGAAGGATCCGATTTCGATGTACATGCAAGATATTTTCACGGTACATGCAAACCTTACCGGGAATCCTGCGATATCTATTCCATGTGGAAAAGAATCAACAACAGGCTTGCCATTTGGCCTTCAAGTGACTGCTCGTCACAAAGAAGATAGCGATTTGTTTGCTTTTTCAAAATCGCTAGAAGCCCTGGTTTCTTAGGCTTTACGATTTTTTCCCTACAGGATTGTTCACAATTGTGTTTTGCCAACATTGGAAATAAATCAATTTTTTCGGAAATTGTATCCGAAATGATAGGGCAATATATTCCTATAAATGGAGTTGCTCTTTAATTAAAGGGAAATCATGATGAAAAAATTAGTTACAGTATTACTGGGCGTGCTTATGTTTTGCAACGCGAAGGCGTTGGAATTTCCGAAGGACACCCTCCAAGATAGACAAGTTGCGGCATTGAAGAAAGAAGAAATAGATGAAATCGACAGAATGTTGGTGGCGAGCTATTTGAATCACTTTTGTTTTTCTTCAGACCCAAATATTCAGAACGCGTTTAATTACGATCCGGATCACGTGCCATCATTTCCAGAAGAGCTAACTCGCGAGCGACTTAAAATACTCGACAGAGAGAGTCCGTTTGATTTGGTTTACAACGACAATGTCCGCGATTTCATTGCCTTATATTCATTACGCAGAAGAGATGTTACCTCGAAAGTGTTGGGCCTAGCGCAGCTTTACTTTCCGCTTATAGAAGATGCCTTAGCGAAGTACAACATTCCTCTTGAGCTTAAATATTTAGCTATTGTAGAGTCGGCTTTGAATCCAACGGCCATTTCTCGTGCGGGAGCAGCCGGACTTTGGCAGTTTATGCCAGGCACTGGAAAAATGTATGGATTAGACATTACTAGCTACCAAGACGAGCGCTTTGATCCAATTAAAGAAACCGAAGCGGCTTGTAAATACCTGCGTTTTTTATATAACACGTTTGGAGATTGGAATCTAGCCCTTGCTGCCTATAACAGTGGGCCAGGTAACGTGAACAAGGCCATTCGTAGAGCCGGTGGAAAGAAAGATTTTTGGGCTATAAAGCAATTTCTACCAAAAGAAACGCAAGGATATGTTCCTGCTTTTATAGCAGTGAACTACATAATGAGTTATTCCACAGAACATAATATTTTCCCAAAGAAGGCATCGGTTTCTTATTTTGAAACAGACACGATTAATGTTACAGCTCGTGTGGATTTTAATGTAGTTTCAAAGAGTCTTAATTTGCCGATTGAGGAAATAACTTATTTGAACGGGACGTACAAGCTCAAGGAAATTCCGGACAATGGAAAAAAACATTATTTAATGTTGCCAGTTGAGAAAATTGGTGATTTTTTGGCACATGAAAAAGAAATCTATGCAGCAAGTGAAATTAGAAAACCAGAACCTGCCCCAGCTCCCGCTCCCGCAGATACGTCTGCGGTAACACCTGTTGTTCCGCAAACGACGAAAGTGATTTGGGAAGATCAATGGAAAACACATAAGGTTAAAAAGGGAGAAACACTTAAGAGCGTTGCTAGTAAATACGGTGTTTCTTCATCAGATATAAAGAAATGGAATAAGTTAAATTCATCTACCGTAAAGTCTGGCCAAAGCTTAAAGATAAAAACTAAAGTAAAAAAGACGATTACGGTTCCCAAGGTTGAAGAGACTCCGGAGCCAGAGAAAAGCGAGGAACCAAAGGACCCGAAGGTTGAAGTAACGCCTACAAAAACCACCCCACCAAAGACCGAAACACCAAAAACCACCCCTAAGGAAGAGTACATTTATTATACAGTTAAATCGGGCGAGAGTCTCTCTACTATTGCCAATAAAAACAAGGTCTCAGTAGATTCTATTGTTAAGTTGAATAAGGGAATAAATCCAAACAAAATATTAATAGGACAAAAACTAAAAATCAAAAAGAAATGATAAAAGAGGGTGCCACCGTTGAGGTGAATTATGAGTTATTCATCGACGATGAAAATGGAGAATTGGTAGAAGCAACCAAAGAGCAAGGGCCAATGAAGTTCACGTTTAAAGTTGATCCAATGATTGAAGGCTTCGAAAAGGGGCTAGAAGGATTGAAAGCAGGCGATGCGTTTAGCATTAGCATTCCATGCGCAGAAGCTTATGGAGAAGAGCAGGAAGAGTATTACATGGAGTTTCCGAAAAGTGATTTCATGGAGGAAGACGGAGAGTTCGATGAAGAGTTATTCGCGGTTGGCGAAGTTATTCCCATGGAAACTCCAGAAGGACACCAAGTTCAAGGTGTTGTTGAAGAAGTTAAATTGAATTCTGTGGTTATTGACTTTAACCATCCGTTGGCTGGTGAGAATTTATTCTTCAAAGGTCACGTGGTTTCTGTATCATAAGCAGATGCAATTCGTACGCACTTCGGCCAGTAGCATATCGCGCATCTCTGCATTTGCAGGATCAACGTTGGTGTTACTTATGGTTGGAATTTTCTTAGTGTTCTATTTGGTGGCGTTGCAGGTTTCAGATCATATTCGATCACAGTTTACCGTGCAATTGTTGCTGAATGAAGATGCAAACGAAGAACAAATATTAAGTTTTAAAAAGGAAATCGAGGGAGGCGGCATCGCCTCCCAGGTTTCTTACACCTCAAGTGAGCAAGCGGAAGCTGAATACAGCAAAGAAATTGGTGAAGATTTCGTTCAGGTGCTTGGATACAATCCGCTTCCAGCGTCTATAGACGTTCAGATAAACCCGGAAAAGGCAGATGGCCTAACGGTAGACGCCTTTGTTGAATCGTGCAAACTGAATCCAATTATAAAAGACGTGGGGTACGAAAAAACCCTTCTTCAATCAGTCAATGAAAACATCTCGAAATGGGGCGCCATCATTGGCGGAATTGTTATTCTGTTTTTGATTATTTCCGCCTTCATTATTATGAATACCGTTGAGTTGGCCATCTCTTCTCAACGCCTAATCATCCGAAGCATGCAGTTGGTGGGCGCTACCCCTTGGTTTATTAAGCGCCCGTTTTTATGGCAAAGCTTAAAGAACGCATTGCTTTCTTCTTCCATCGCTTGGCTTTCCATTTCAGTAATATTGTATTTCAATCAGCAATCGCTCGCAGACATTATTCAGATTTTGCTTGACGGGGGTGGGTTTTGGAAATTGGGTGTCTTGCTCATTTCATTAAGTGTAGTTGTTGGTGTTTTTAGCACCTACATAACCGTAAGCCGCTTCGTTCGAGCGAAACTGCATCAAATGTATTAATGCCGTTCCTTCAAGAAAGATGGCCTAAACCTTTCGAATATCAACCGAAAACAGAACCTTCTAAATAATTGAAAGAGGGAATCGTTATTCTTGTTTAACGTTAACGAAAGATGAAGATTTAAGTGAGGTGTTCAAAATTGATCAAACTTCCTTATTTTCGTTGCCCGAATAAAACAACAGAAAATTAATTTAACAGTCATGAACAAAAAAGCAAGTCCTACAGTTAAGCAAGAAAACGGCTTCAACTTCAGTTCAATTTTTCCATACATCGCAATTCCAATTGCTTTGTTAGCCGGATGGGCATTATACACCTTTGTATTGGGTGATGCAGCAAACTTTGAAGGCGGAGATCCAGTAAAAGGTCATCCATTAAACGTTTTAGGAACTGTTCACAAAGGAGGATTCATCGTTCCGATTCTTATTGCAGTAAATATCATTGTTATTATATTCTTCATTGAGCGTTTCATTAGCATTATGATGGCTAAAGGAAAAGGAAGTGTTTCTTCGTTTGTTCACAACGTTCGTAAGATGTTGGCTAACGGAGATGTTAACGGAGCACTCGCTGCTTGCGACAAGCAAAGAGGTTCTGTAGCTGCTGTATTGCGTGCAGGTTTATTGAAGTATCGCGATATGTCTGAAGACACAACGTTAGATAAAGAAGCGAAAGTAACAGCTATTAAGCAAGAGCTAGAAGAGGCGACAGCTTTAGAGTTACCAATGCTTTCTAAGAACCTAGTTATCCTATCTACTTGTGGATCTTTAGGGGTACTTGTAGGTCTTTTAGGAACTGTAAAAGGTATGATTTCTTCGTTCGAAGCCATGGCAACTGCTGGAGCTCCTGACGCAACGGCACTTTCATTGGGTATCTCTGAGGCCTTGATCAATACCTTCTTGGGTATCATGGCATCTGCGATTGCAATTATCCTTTACAACTTCTTCAATACGCGTATTGATAGCATGACATTCGCAATGGACGAGGCTAACTTCACAGTTACTCAAACATTTGCTTCGAAGCACTAATTCAAGTTTTTACTTAATTATAAAAATTTAAAAATATGCCGAAACTCAAGATACCCAAAAGCGCTCCTAGCTTGGATATGACGCCTATGGTTGACCTTGGTTTCTTGTTGGTAACGTTCTTTATTCTCACTGCGAAATTCCGTCCGAACGAACCTGTAATCGTTGACGTTCCTAGTGCAACATCTGAATTGTTGTTGCCTGAAAAAGTGATGCAGATTACGGTTGATGACAAGGGAAGAGTTTTCTTCGACCTTGCCGGAAAGGACATTCGCAGAGAAATGTTATCACGAATGGTTCAAAGACATCCTGAATTAAAACTTACCGAAGACGAAGCGCGTAAATTCGCTTTACTAGGTATGTGCGGAATGCCATTGAACAACCTAAGTCAATACTTAAGTGCCGACGAAAAGACAAGAGCAGCATTTGACGAGCAAACCAAAGGCATCCCTACCGATTCCATAAATGGAGAATTGGGAGATTGGATCCAGAGTGGTTACGAAGCCTTTATGGACGATGCCGCTAAACATGGTTTAGAGCCGAAAGACATTAAAGGTGATAAAGCGTTGCGTTATGCCATTAAAGCTGACGGAACCACGGAATACGAGAAGGTAGAGGAAGTTATTGACGTGTTCCGCGAAAAGAGTATTTTCCAATTTAATATGGTGACTACTTTGGAATCTGGTTCCAAATAATGCAACCGCATAGAATAAACATGTTATGGCAGAAATAATAGAAGGTGGTGGAGGCCACGAAAAAGGCGGGAAAAAGAGACCCAAAAAGAACCCGGTTCGCATGGACATGACGCCCATGGTTGACTTGGCGTTCCTTCTTTTAACCTTTTTCATTTTGGCAACCTCACTGAGCAAACCAAAAACACTAGAGATTGTCTATCCGAAAGAGGTAGAAAATCCAGAAGATCAAACGAAACTCGACGACGATTTAGCAACAACCATTATTGTGGGTGAAACCGATGATGAAATTTTCTACTATCATGGAAAATTCAGAAAGGATACCACTAAATTGGAAAAATCAGATTTTTCCAAGGATGGCCTGCGTGTAATGCTACTTGAAAGAAACAGCAGAGTCGTTGAGCAAGTAAATAAATTAAAGGATCAACAAAGAGAGGAGTTAAAGAAGAGCAATTCGCACGACGAAGACGAGAAAATAAACCTACGATTCAAAGATCTTATTGCAGAAGCGTCAAACGATTCTCTTGCCCCATTCGTTATTGTGAAAACAATTGGAACCACAAAGTGGAAGAATGTTGTTAACGCCATTGACGAGTTGAACATTACTAACGTAAAGAAGCGGGCGATTATGGATATGGAAGCACGTGAGGCTTTGCTGTTCCTTAGTCCAGAAAAAGTAGCGGAATTAAAATTGAAATGAACGATTGGTGTGTAGTCCTGTACTGCACATTATAAAAGTAAACCATTATGTCAGCAGTAACTGATTTTCTTAGCAACCACTCAGACTTGGTGGCTGTAGCTACAGCAGCAGCTGTGGTTACATTCCTTGGTTTTGAAGCGGGCTGGAATAGCATTATGGCATCGGATCGTAATGAGCAGGTATTTGAAAACAAAAACAAGGCTTATGGAGCGTATAGAATTCGCTCTATGTACGGAAGCGTATTGGCTATTGCAGTGTTTTCGGGTATTTTCTTAGTATCTGGTGCGTTAATCACGCCAGTCATTTTAGCCAAAGGCGAAAAGAAGGAAAAAGATGTGAAGGTGGAAATGAACGCAGAAATGATTGCGCCGCCACCAACGGATCCAAATGAGCCACCACCACCACCGCCACCGCCACCACCACCGCCACCACCACCACCAACGGTGCGTCAGATTCAATTTACGTCTATTGTTATTGAAGAGAATGTAGAGAATCCTCCACCTTCTCAAGATAAGTTGAAAGATGAGAAAATTGCAGATGAAACAACGGAAGGTGACGACGGTCCAATGGGTCCATCAGATGCGATTGCGGTATACACACCCGTTGATGATAAAAAAGATAAAGTTGATGCGCCTTTGACGTTCGTTCAAGAAATGCCAGCTTATCCAGGTGGAGATGGAGCATTGTATAGTTTCTTATATGATAATATCTCTTACCCTGAGCAAGAAAAATCTCAGAACATTGAAGGAACCGTATTCGTAAACTTCGTTGTAGAAAAAGACGGAACGCCAACCAACTTCACTGTTACACGTGGCGTCGATGGTGGAAAAGGATTAGACAGAGAAGCATTAGCGGCTTGTAAGAAATTAGGCAAGTTCAATCCTGGAAAACAAAACGGCGTTTCTCAACGTGTATTCTTGACCATTCCGATCAAATTCACGCTTGCAGATAACTAATCGATAAATACTTTGTGAAAAGGGTTGGCTTCGGCCGACCCTTTTTTATTTTTGAATATATGTTCCCCTTTCATACAGATAGCAACGAAGCGGGCTTAGATGAAGCCGGACGAGGATGCCTCGCAGGCCCGGTGGTCGCTGCTGCAGTCATTCTTCCAAAAGGATTTTCACATCCTTGGTTGAACGACTCGAAGCAAATGAGCAAGAAACATCGAGATGAGCTTCGTGTTATCATTGAAAAAGATGCGGTAGCATGGAACGTGCAGTTTGTTTCTCCACAAGAAATAGACGAGCTGAATATTCTGCGCGCTTCAATAACGGCGATGCAGCGGGCTACGCTGAAATTGAAGAAAAAACCTTCTCATCTTTTAGTAGATGGTAACCGGTTTTATCCCTTGGAAGGATATTCCCACACCTGCATGATTAAAGGCGATGCGCGCTTTCTGAACATTGCGGCAGCATCTGTTTTAGCTAAGACACATCGCGATGAATTTATGCTGAACCTGCACGAAATTTTCCCGCATTACGCATGGGATCGAAACATGGGTTATCCTACAAAGTTGCACCGTGCAGCAATTACAGAATTTGGTTCTTGCGAGCACCATCGCATGACCTTCGCTCTTTTGCCACGTGAGTTGCAAATAGAAGCGCATTGATGCCTATTTTCGCACTATGCAGTTAAAGGCAGAAAACATACAGAAGATTTACGGAAAGCGCACCGTTGTTAAAGACGTTTCGTTTCACGTTGAACAAGGCGAAATTGTGGGGTTGCTCGGTCCTAATGGAGCAGGGAAAACGACCAGCTTCTATATGGTCACCGGGTTAATTCAACCAAACCAAGGAAGAGTTGTTTTAGACGATAAAGAGATCACGCATATGCCTATGTTCCAACGTGCGAAAATGGGCGTGGGTTATTTGCCACAGGAAGCTTCCATTTTCCGTTCACTTTCTGTGGAAAATAATATTAAAGCTGTGCTTGAATTAACGGGTCTTTCCAAGAAGGAGCAGGCCGAGAAATTAGAAGCGTTGTTAGAAGAATTTGGCCTAACGGAAAGAAGAAAATACATTGGTCATCACCTAAGCGGCGGAGAAAGAAGACGAACAGAAATTGCTCGAGCATTAGCCACGGATCCGAAGTTTATTTTGTTAGACGAACCCTTTGCAGGAGTTGATCCCATTGCTGTTGAAGACATTCAACGCATTGTTTGGAAGCTGAAGGAGAGGAACATTGGAATTCTCATTACCGACCACAATGTGCAAGAAACACTTTCGATTACAGATCGCGCTTATTTGTTGTACGACGGAAATATATTGAAGTCGGGAAGTGCGGAAGAATTGGCTTCCGACGAGCAAGTGCGTCGAGTTTATTTGGGTCAAAACTTTGTTTTAAGAGCCCGAAAAGAATAAGCCCCCGAGAGTTTCGAGGGCTTTATTATTTTTTGTTGAGAAGAATTACTTCGCGCTGTTATAACGCGCTTCAACTACTTCCCAATTGATTACATTGAAAAAAGCTTGAACGTAATCTGGTCGTCTGTTCTGATAATTCAGATAATACGCGTGTTCCCAAACGTCTAAACCTAAAATTGGAAATCCAGAGCAACCAACTCCTGGCATCAATGGATTGTCTTGATTTGGTGTTGAGCAAACTTCAAGTTTTCCGTCTTTCACGCACAACCAAGCCCATCCTGAACCGAAGCGAGTCATTGCTGCTTTCACGAACAATTCTTTGAATGCGTCGAATGATCCGAAAGCCTCGTTAATAGCGGCTTCCATTGTTGGTGTTACCGTTCCACCAGTTGGTGAAAGGAGTTCCCAAAATAGGTTGTGATTGTAGAACCCACCACCGTTATTTCTAACGGCATTGTTCTCGAAACCGTTCACCATTACTTCTTCGATAGAAAGATTTTCTAAATCGGTTCCAGCAATAGCGTTGTTTAAGTTTGTGGTGTAGGCAGCGTGATGCTTACCGTGATGAATTTCCATAGTGCGAGCGTCGATATGTGGCTCAAGCGCATCGTACGAATAAGGGAGGTTTGGTAGTTCGAATGACATAGTTATTTTTTTGCGAAATTAACCCAAAACGAACACCATAAAAAAATTCTTGTCAATTGGTTAGAAAGCTTGTTGCGCGCTTATCTTTGTAGCTTATCGAAGCGTTTTCAATTAACCGATTTTAAAGAAGGAAAAGCATGGGACTTTTTAGTTTCCTAACACAAGAAATTGCCATTGACTTAGGTACGGCAAATACAATCATTATCATGAATGATAAGGTTGTTGTAGATGAACCATCTATCATTGCTCGCGACCGAGTTTCAGGTAGAACTGTTGCTGTTGGGCGTTTAGCGCAACAAATGCATGGTAAAACTCACGAGAACATTAAGACAATTCGTCCGTTGAAAGACGGTGTAATTGCCGATTTCCACGCGGCTGAGGATATGATCAAAGGGTTAATCAAAATGATTAACAAAGGCGGAAAAATGTTTCAACCTTCTTTGCGAATGGTTATTTGTATTCCATCTGGAATTACTGAGGTTGAAAAGCGTGCGGTAAAAGATTCTGCCGAGCACGCAGGCGCAAAGGAAGTTTATTTGATTCACGAACCCATGGCTGCGGCTATTGGTATTGGTGTAGACGTGGAAGAGCCAATGGGTAACATGATTATCGATATTGGGGGTGGTACTTCTGAAATTGCAGTTATCGCATTGGGCGGAATTGTAACAGACAAAAACATTCGTGTAGCTGGAGACGAGCTTACACAGGACATTGAAGACTATATGCGTCGTCACCACAACATCTTAATTGGTGAGCGCACAGCTGAGCAAATTAAAATTGAAGTGGGCGCTGCCATTGACGATTTAGAGAATCCTCCTTTGGACTATAGCGTTCGCGGCCGTGACTTAGTTACGGGTATTCCGAAAGAGATTATGGTTTCTTACAAAGAGATTGCTCATGCATTGAATAAATCAATTTCGAAAATTGAAGAGGCAATCATGAGTTGTTTGGAAAATACACCACCCGAGTTGTCTGCAGATATTTTCAAGACAGGTATTTATTTGGCAGGCGGTGGCGCATTGCTTCGCGGATTAGATGTTCGAATTAATCGTAAAACAAAATTACCCGTGCACGTTGCAGACGATCCTTTGCGCGCTGTTGCAAGAGGTACGGGAATTGCGTTGAAGAATATCAACCGCTTCCAATTCTTAATGCGCGAGTAATTCGTTAAAACGAAAGCAGAATGGGTAATCTTTTAGCACTGTTGCAACGATTTCACGTGCTTTTGTTGTTCCTTGTGCTTCAAGGGTTTTCACTCGCCGTTTTATTCTCTGAAAACAATTTTCATCGCAAAGAATTTATTAGACACAGTTCGGATTTTGCCGGATACATCTATGAAAAACGAGATGAGTTCACAAGTTATCTAAGACTTGCGGAAATAAACGATCAGCTTGCAATTGAGAACGCCTCATTGCGAAGTTTGCTTCCAAATAATTATTTGGAATCTGACACTGCGGTCTACAAATCTCAAGGCGCAAGACAACAGTTCACGTATACACCGGCACGGGTTGTGAATGCTACAGTGAGCAGAAAAAGAAATTACTTAACACTTAATAAAGGTTATGCCGAAGGAATCGGCATTGAGATGGGTGTAATAGCGAACGGAAGTATTGTTGGAATTGTGAGCAGCGTAAGCGAGAATTACTCTATAGTTATGCCCGTCCTTCACACAAAGTTCCAAGGTTCGGTAAAGATGAAAGGCTCGGGGGATTTTGGAATTTTAGAATGGCCCGGTGGTGACCCTCTATTCGCATTTGTAAAGGAGATTCCAAAACATGTCTATATCAATGTTGGAGATACAGTGGTTACGACGGGATTCTCAAGTCATTTTCCCGAAGGAATGTTAATCGGAAATGTGGAAGCTCTTGAAGACAAACCAGAAGAAAATTTTCATCGTATTAAGGTTAAACTCGCTACAGATTATAGAAAAGTTGCATGGGTTCAGGTTGTGAAGAACCTAGAAAAGATTGAGATAGATTCTCTTCAACAACAACAAATTAACGCAGACGGAGGAGAAGAATGATGAATTATTTGCGCATATTCTTATTCGTGTTACTGCAAGCTTTGGTGGTGAGTAGAATTCAGCTTTTCGATGGGTTGGTTCTTCCCTTTATATATATTTTCAGTTTGTTAATGTTTCCATTCGACACCCCGCGATGGTTGTTGTTGTTGGTTGGCTTTTTCACGGGAATATTCATGGATTTGTTCACGGGCCCTCCCGGATTGCACACGTCGGCCTGTTTACTGCTTGCTTTTTTACAGCCGGTAGTTCAAAATATGCTTGCCCCACGTGAGGGATATGACTCTAATCTAAAGCCCACTATTCATAAAATGGGATTGGCCTGGTATACGACATACGCTGGGTTACTAACATTGGCGCACCATACGTGGTTAATCTTCTTCGAGTTTTTACGCTGGGATAAATTCTTCTTTCAGTTGTTTCATATTTTGTTAAGTTCTATTGCAACTTTATTGCTGATGATTTTGGCGCAACTCTTAATTTCGCCAAATAAGAAAAGCAGTTAATTACCTTGAACAACGACAATCGCCGGTACACTTTCTTGTTTATAGTTGGAACCATCTGTGTAATATACATAGTGCGACTTTTTGCGCTTCAGGTTGCCACAAGCGAATGGAAGAATAGGGGTTCTCGACTTACAGAGCGAGAGGTCATTGTTTATCCTTCTAGGGGAAATATCTTTGATCGAAATGGAAAGGTCTTAGTAACAAACCAAACGGTATATGATCTAATGGTCCTACCCAAAGAGGTTGTTGCGTTTGACACACTCGAGTTTTGCAAACTTGTTAATTTACCTTATGATGAGCTGAAAGAAATCTTAAAAAAATCAGTTACATATCCCAACGTTAAGTACAAACCCTCTCCGGTTATCAAGCAAATGCTTCCTGAAGAATACGCCCTTTTCGCGGAGCGGTTGTATAAATTTCCGGGATTTTTTGTTCAGGCCAGAACCTTACGCACATATCCTGAAAACCTGGGCTCTCTTGTGCTAGGCGATGTTGGAGAGGTGAATAAAGACATACTAGAGAAGCATCCTGATTACCGAAAGGGAGATTACATTGGTTTGAACGGGATTGAAAAATCCTACGAGAAAGAGCTACGCGGAAAGCGCGGGATTAAATATGTTTATCGCGATAATCTTGGTGTTGAGCATAGTGTTGAAAATGGACAACTTGATAGTGCGGCGCAAGAAGGTGTTGATTTGTACTCCACGTTGGATGCGGAACTGCAGAAGTACGGGGAGAAATTAATGCAGAATAAGCGCGGATGTATTGTGGCCATAGAACCTTCAACAGGAGAAATATTAGCGTTGGTTTCTGCCCCAACTTTTGACCCCAACTTGTTGGTAGGAAGGGCTCGTGGACAAAATTTCGCGGCTCTTGCGAAAGACCCTTTGAAGCCATTGTTTAACAGAGCCACTCAGGCGCAATATAGACCTGGCTCAATATTCAAATTAGCCCAGTCTCTTACCGCACTGCAATTGGGCGCAATTACTAAAGAGACTAGAATTGCTTGTAACAGAAGTATAATTGGTTGCCACGGACCACATAGTATGGATGATCTGGAGATGGCAATTGTTCACTCTTGCAATCCTTATTTCAGAGGTGTCCTTCAGCGTGTAGTTGAAGCGAATAGAGATCCGAACAACAGGGCAAACGACGCGGCAATGGGTCTAGCTATTTGGAACGAGCAAATACGAAAATTGGGATTCGGATCCAATCTAGGAAGTGATTTGCCCGGCATGAAAAAGGGAAATGTCCCAAGCCCTGAATATTACAACAAGAAGTACGGCGTTGGTGGCTGGAATTTTTCTACCATTTATTCCATTGCTATTGGTGAAGGAGAGCTACTCATTAATCCCGTTCAAATGTGCAACTTGGCTTGCATTATTGCGAACAGAGGATTCTACGTCCCACCCCACACTGTAAGACAAATAGGAAGAGGCGGCTCTGCACGTACCGAATATGTTACTCGTATTGATGTAGGCGTGAAACCTGATTATTTCGAGACGGTCGTAAACGCTATGGAGAAAGTGGTTGGACCAGGCGGAACAGCGAACAGTATAAAACTTTCGGATATTGTTATTTGTGGGAAGACCGGTACCGTTCAGAATGAACCCCGCGAGGATCACAGTGTATTTGTTTGTTTTGCTCCAAAAGAAAATCCGAAAATTGCCTTGGCGGTTTATGTTGAATACGCTGGTTTTGGGGGCACTTGGGCGGCACCTATTTCAAGTCTGATGATAGAGAAATTCTTGAAAGGAGGTACGACCAATACTGCAAGAGAGGAGCAAATGATGAACGCGAAAATTTTAAATTAATGGTAGCGACGGGGAAACAGAATCTACAACTCGATTGGGGCACGATTGCGCTCTATGGCACGTTGGTTCTGTTCGGCTGGATGACTATTTACAGCGCGGCATACAACCCCCTTCTTCCCAGTCCGTTTGCCTTTTCCGAAGAGTATGGAAAGCAGCTGGTTTGGATAGGTGCATGTATATTTTTAATTGTGGTAATTCTTTATCTCGACGCTGAAGTCTTTAACAAGTTAGCAGTTTACATATACCTCTTCTTTGTTCTTTTATTGATGTTGGTATTGGTAATTGGAAAGGAAGTGAACGGGGCAAAGGCGTGGTTTGGTATTGGTGATTTTGGTATTCAACCGAGTGAATTTTCTAAGATTGGAGTTGGACTCTTTCTATCGAAATTTATTTCCAGCTCTGGATTGCAGTTAAAAAACTTGCGCATGCGTATTCAAGCGTTTGCGATTATTGGACTTCCCGCCTTTTTAATTTTACTTCAACCCGATGTGGGATCATTGTTAACGTTCCTTGCATTCATCTTGGTCATGTATCGTGAAGGCATGTCTGGCAATGTGCTTATTGCCGGATTCGCAAGTGTGGTTATTGGAACACTGAGTATTGTTATTGGTGCAGGGCGAACGACCTATCCTTATTTCGGAGAGATGAGTTCTATTTGGACGTTTATTATTTCGCTTTTTGGATTGGCCATACTTGCTTTGATTTTCGTTCGGAATTTTGTTGTTCCGCGATCGAGAAGAATGCTTTATTCGGTTACCGTTATATCGTTAATCTTAGCTTCGACTCTTGCGTTTTCCATTAATTACATTGTAGACAACGTGCTTGAAAAGCACCACAAAGAACGAATTTATGTTATGCTTTCGTTGCCTGTTGAGCGCGAAGACGCAACCTACAATTCGGAGATGGCCAAGATTACGGTAGGCTCGGGTGGTTTTTTCGGAAGAGGTTTCCACCAAGGTCCAATGACTCAGAATAACTATGTTCCGGAGCAATGGACCGACTTTATTTTTAGTGCAGTTGCCGAAGAATGGGGGTTTGTTGGAAGTGTTGCTGTAATACTCTTGTTCTTTGCTCTTATATATAGATTAGTGGCATTGGCTGAACGACAGCGCTCACAATTCTCTCGTGTATACGGATATTGCGTGGCGGCCATTTTATTCATGCACTTGCTCATTAATATTGGAATGGTTCTCGGCTTGGCTCCAATCATAGGTATTCCTCTTCCCTTCTTCAGCTACGGCGGATCTTCGCTTATGGCGTTTACGATTCTACTTTTCATTATGATCCGATTGGACGCGGAGCGACTCAGCATCTTTAGATGATGACCCTTCGGGATGACCCTTCG
The DNA here is from genome assembly GCA_947466425.1 of Flavobacteriales bacterium. Taxonomy (GTDB): domain Bacteria; phylum Bacteroidota; class Bacteroidia; order Flavobacteriales_D; family Sanyastnellaceae; genus CAIZGX01. The sequence goes on along the minus strand of CANIBZ010000004.1, from coordinate 34,677 downwards.
GGATGACGCTGCGCGAATAAGGCAGAGTTAACATTGCAACGTTTGTAAGGTTCGAATGAGCGTTCGGTTTTGGTGTAACCTAATTTCTACTTTAGCGTAACAACGAATATACTTTCGCATGAAAACGTTATACACACTACTCCTTTCTGCCATTGTTTTGTTCACAAGCAATTTCGCTTTAGCTAACAATTCTTTTTTCATTGAAAATAAAGGGCAAGTAAAGAACGAAAACGGACTTCAAGACCACTCGGTTTTGTTTACGTACTCGACTTCTGAAATGGATGTGTTCGTTCGTAAAACTGGATTAACCTATCAGTTCAAGCGTTACAATAACGAAGGAGTTTACGCTGAGCGCGTAGATGTGAATTGGAAGGGATGTTCTGCAGGTGCTGTGGCGAAGGGATTACAACAGTCGAATTACACTGAGAATTTTTTTGTAGATGGGAAATCAAATTCAGTGAACGCGTTTCAAGAAGTGCGTGTTTCGAATATTTATCCGGGAGTGGATTGGAGAATATTCGTTACTGAAAAGGGAATGAAATACGAATTCATCGCCAAAGATGCCGAAGCCGCGAAGCAAATTAGTATGTATGTTGAAGGCGCGGAAAAATTGGAAAAACTAGATAATGGGGCGCTTATCGTTAAAGGTGAGTTGGGTGAAGTGAGCGACGCTAAGCCCGTTTATTTCAATCAAGAAAAAAGTATTGATGGAAATTTCATTGTAAATGGAAATACTATTCAATTCGAAATTCCTTCGAACACCACTGGAGAAATTGTATTGGATCCATCGGTTATCTGGACCTCTTATTACGGCGGAACGGGCTTAGATGATTCACGTGGAATTTATACAGATGCGAATGGCGATTACTATCTAACGGGCGCAACCAATTCAACCACATTAATTTCTTATTTGGGTTATCAAGGATTTTTGGGTGGAAGTAACGATGTGTATGTTGTGAAGTTCAATAACCTTAACCAACGTTTGTGGGCGACCTATTATGGAAGAACTGGGAACGACGTCGGCAATGATATTGTCGTTGACACCTTCGGAGGAGTTTACATTGCGGGAAGCACGAGCTCGATGTCTGGATTCGCCTCTTCAAGTCAGCAAATTGTTTATGGTGGGGGACCAAAAGACGGCTTCATCTTGAAGTTATTTCCTGATGGAACATTGGAATGGTGCTCGTATTACGGTGGCAGTGGAGACGAACAGTTGACTTCATTGTCTGTTGGATTTCAAGGCGAAGTGTATTTCATTGGTGAAACCAGCTCAACCGATTTGGTTACCATGGATGCTCTTCAAGGAACATATGGTGGTGGCGCAAGTGATTTTTATTTAGGCATGATTGACCCTGGTGGATTCCTTCTACGTTACACTTATTTTGGAGGAAGCGGTGCAGAATTGGCTGGTGATCTCGTAGCTACTAGCGATTTCAATTTATATTTTACAGGAACAACCAGTTCTTCTTCAGGCATGGCGGTTGGTGGAGCGCAGAACACCTTTGGCGGTGGTGCTTACGATGGTTTTTTCGCGAAAATAAATTCCAGCAACGCAATTGCTTGGGCCTCTTACATTGGTGGTCCAAGTGAAGACCGCGCTGAAGCTATTCATGTTGCCGGAGATCGTTTCTATGTAGTTGGAAAATCAGGATCTATAAACGGAATATCTACCCCCGGCGCTGCGCAAGTGTTCAATGGGGGCGGAAGTTTTGACGGATATTTAGCCTCCTATACGGTTGATGGAGCTGTGAATTGGAAAACCTATTACGGCGGTTCTGGAAACGAATCGCTTTGGGGAGTTACAACAGACGCTGCAGGAAGTGTTTTCATTACAGGAAATTCCACCTCTTCCAACTTGGGAGATAATGGTTTTCAGAATACGAATGGTGGGCTGAACGATATTGTCTTTGCGGGATATTCCATTGATGGTTTGCGCTATTGGAGTTCTTATTTAGGAGGAACTGCCGATGAATCGGTGAGCGATCTCGTCATCAATGCTAATCAGGAAATGTATTTTGCCGGAAGTTCTGCTTCCTCAAATCTTGCTGTGGGTGGCTACGAAGCCACGAACAACGGTGGTGGAGAGGCCTTCTTCGGGAAATTAAAAAATTGCGACTACCCGTATTTAACGGTTCACATTACGGGAGACACCATTTTCTGCGATGGCAAATCTGCTATTCTGTGCGCAGGAGGTGCCGATCATTTTCTTTGGTCTACGGGCGATACAACGGCAGCGTTGGAAGTAGATGCTCCCATGGTTGTTTACCTTATTGGAACAACTACCCCTGGCTGCAGCACGCGCTCTGATGACTACACCTTTACCGTATTGCCGCAACCAACGATTACAATTTCGGCAGACGGCCCTTTAACATTTTGCGGCAACGCCTCGGTTAACCTTACAGCATCTGGAGGTGTGAGTTATGAATGGAATAACGGTCCGCTTACTGAAACCATTAACGTTACTGAATCAGGGAATTACGCTTGCACCGGTCTCAACGAGTTCGGTTGTCAAGGCAGCAGCAATCAGTTGACCATTCATGTGAATGATATTCCTGAAGTGGCTATGGGACTATCTACCGACAGTATTTGTATTTCTGCCGATCCTGTAGGAATTGTAGGACTGCCATTGGGCGGCACTTATGTAGGAGATGGAATAGTTGGAAGCTCAATTGACCCAGGTTTGGCTGGCGGCGGCGCGCACCAAGTTTATTACACATTTACAGATGCGAACGGTTGCTCGAATTCGTCTGATGTTTTCGACTATTTCGTGTTATTCGAGCCAACCGTTCTTTTCCTTTCGCAAGACACGGTAATGGCTGGAGATCCTCCGGTTGAAATGACGGGTATTCCAACGGGGGGTTATTATACTGGCTTCGGGGTAAGCGGAAATCTATTTTATCCTGAATTAGTAGCCCCAGGATTTTATCAGGTGACCTATAACTATGTAGACGATAATGGCTGTACCAATAGAGACACACAGGTTATTTATGTGTGTTGTGTTGGAATAGACGAATCTGCATCGGTAGAACCGAAGTTGTATCCGAATCCTACGGAAGGGTTGTTGAATTTCACTTTAGGAACCCATTCAGCCCAGGCATATCGCATATATGATCTTTCGGGAAGAGTGGTTCAACAAGAAAAGTTATTTTTAGAGCAAAGTTCTCTTAACGTTACGAATTTAGCGAATGGTCAGTATTTACTGAGGTTTGAAGGCGATGGAGTCTTTATTCCGATTCCGTTTTCTGTTTCGAAATAAAAAAAAATAAAGTTTTTTTGAGAAAAGTGTAACCTTTTTAGGTCGATAGGGGTAAAAGAAGCATAACCTATTTGACTTATGAAAAACTCAATCACAATCTCCATCTTCGCAGCAGTTCTTTCTCTTAGCCTTGTGTCTTGTCAGAAAGAATTCTACATGCCAACCGCATCAGTATCTATAGCCGACACCACTTCTAGTGTTTCTAACACAGATGAGACAGCACCAACAGTTGTTTTAGGGGAAGACGTAGCGAAATTGAATTTCGTTTGGCTTCAACCAGAAGGAGCAAACGCTAACCTTCAAGGGGTGAAGATTGAAATTGCAGATAAGAGCGGTGAAGTAGTGTTTTCAGCGATAGATGTAATGACAGCTGGAGACAATATGTTTCAGTGGTATCCTGGAATTATTCTTCAAGCAGACGAATATACTTTCACAATGAAATCTGCATCTGGCAACGTTTTAAGTGTATCTACGCTGAATGTTGCAGACGCTTTCCAACAAGACGAATACATTCATCAAGTAGACGGAGCGAAGTTTTTCCTTCAATTGACTTGGGAAAAGGCATCAGAAATATAAGTTTAGGTTAGTTAGGTATGAGACAACCCCTTCCCACGAAGGGGTTTTTTCGTGAAATAATTAATGCAGTTTGTGTACCTATATAAGCAGTTTGTGTATAAATTAGCAAGCCCATGACTCAGGAAGAAGAAATAGATTATTTACGTCAACGCGTCGCCGATTTGGAGGAATCTTGTCGAATAGCCGAAAAGCTATTGGTTAATCGTGAAGCGAAGTTCAAGGGTATTATAGATAATTTTCGTTTAGGTTTATTGGAGGTAGAGCCCAACGGTGTCATTATTGACGCAAATGAATCGTTTTGTGAAATGAGTGGTTTTAGTATTGATGAGCTGTTTGGAAAGGACGGTGGTGAGATGTTGTTAGATGAGTTTGAGAAGGAACGTATGAAGGAGCGCAATGCTTCACGTATTGAAGGGGAAACAGACGTGTATGAACTTCGCGTTTTAAATAAACAGAAAGAAACGCGTTACTGGCTGGTGAGTGCTGCGCCGTTGTTAGGCGATGATGGAAATATACACGGTTCTATTGGTATTCATTGGGACATTACCGAGATGAAACAATTGGAATTCGAGTTGAAGGGCGCGCGCAATAAAGCAGAAGAATCGACAAAAGCTAAGGCCATGTTTTTAGCGAACATGAGCCATGAAATTAGGACTCCATTAAACGGAATTGTGGGGATGGCAGAGCAGCTGGCCCAATCTCAATTGGATGCTGACCAACGCTATTTCATAGACATCATGCGTTCGGCATCTTCCACCTTATTGTCGATAATCAACGATGTTTTAGATATTTCAAAAATTGAATCAGGGAAATTTAGTATTGAAACCACCCCTTTCAATTTGAACGAAACCATTCGAAGAACGCTAAGTATTTTTGGAGAGAAGGCCAAGCAAACCAACGTCTCGTTGGATATAGAACTCATGGATGACCGGGGAATTATGCATCTCGGAGACCCTCACCGACTGAGTCAGGTGTTGTTCAATATTGTTGGGAATGCGATCAAATTCACGCAAGCAGGTTACGTGCGAGTGACCTCACACCTCGCTCGTGGGGAAAACGATATTTGCTTCGTTTCTTTTTCAATTGAAGACACGGGAGTTGGAATGGACATGGTTTATTTGGCCAAGGTGTTTGAAGCATTTTCACAGGAAGACGCAAGTATTACAAGGAAGTTTGGAGGAAGCGGGTTAGGCTTAAGTATTGCGCGAAGCATTGTACAAATTATGGGTGGAACCATTCAAATAGAAAGCGAAAAAGGAAAAGGTACGCGGGTGAACATTCGCATTCCTATGAGAATATCGAATGAAAAAACGAAACAGGACATAGTAGAAATGACAGATTTACAAAAGTCGCTTAAAGCGCTTCGCATTCTAGCGGTAGAAGACAATGAGCTGAATCGCATGGTTCTTCAAGTTATATTGAAAAAGTGTGAAGTTGTTGTAACAATTGCGCATAACGGCCAAGAGGCGATTAATCTAATTCAAGAACAAGAATTTGATTTGGTGTTAATGGATGTTCAGATGCCCATAGTTGATGGGTTAGAGGCCACTAAATACATCCGCGACGAGCTGAAACTTACGACCCCTATTATTGGCCTTAGCGCTAACGCTATGCGTGAAGAAGTTGAAATTTGTAAGCAGGCCGGTATGAATGATTATTTGGTGAAACCCTATTCAGAAAGAGCACTGGTTGAAGTGATGAAGAAATGGAGCTCTGAAGAGAAAACAACGGCTTTACCGCAAGTAGAATTTACGAGTGAAAAAGAATTGGATCTTTCCATGTTGAAGCAATACGTGGGCAATGATATTCATGTGTTGAAAGATGTTGTTAGCGGATATTTAACCCACCTTCCACCACAATTGGACCGCTTAGAATTGGCTTTGGTTGGTGCAGATATTTTAGCTCTTCGCCATGAGCTTCATCAATTAAAAGCTAGCATGGAAATAATTGGCGTTCGCCCAGATGGGCTGTCCTTTGCAGGAATTTCAAATGAATTGAAAACCGATGGGTTATCTGACCTCGCAAAAAGTGCCATTAACTCGGTTATTACAAAAGGAAAGAGCGCCATTATTAGTCTGCGTAAGGTGATTGAATAAACGCATAATTTCAAGCTTAAACAAGGCTTTATAGCGAATAATAGTTTAATCTTGCATCGTAAATCCACCCCAATTGAGAAGAGGTAAACGATACATTATTCTTGTAGATGACGAGGCTATTATTCTTAGTGTCTTATCGCTACATGTAAAAAGTTTTTTGCCGGAAGGAATTGAATTGATAACCGCCAATTCAGGGGAAAGTGCATTAGAAAAATTAACCCCCTTGGTGCAAGAAGGCGGAGAACTTTTGTGTGTCATTAGCGACTACATGATGTCTCCCATGCGGGGTAGCGAATTGTTGGGTCATTTGGAAATACTCTCCCCCGCGAGTAAAAAGATTATGCTTACGGGTCAAGCAGATTTACAAGCAGTTTCAGAAGTGTTGAATAAAGCAAGATTGTTTCGATACATTGAAAAACCCTGGGAGCCGAAGGACTTGGAGCTTACTGTGCTTGAGGCCATTCACATGTATGACAATGAAACGGAACTGGCCAAGCGAACACAAGAGCTTGAAATTCTGCATAAGGAATTGGAGCAGAAGGTCATTGATAGAACAGCTGAATTAAATCAAAAAAACGAAGAGCTTCGTCAAGGGCTTCAATATGCTCGATTTGTTCAGGAATGTTTCTTACCTAATCATACAGACGCGTGGGATGTTTTGCCCAAGTTACATGTATTTAGCACTTCGGCTGAAGCCGTTTCAGGAGACTTTTACTGGTATAAAAATTTAGGAGATTCTGTTCTTATTGCTCAAGGAGATTGTACCGGTCACGGCTTAGCAGGCGCGTTGCTTACCGTCTTGGTAAGTGATTTTCTTTCTGAAAAAACAAGTCATCTTGTAGGAGGAGTTGATGTGAAGGAGATTGTGAGCGGGACTGTTTATGATTTGAAGAAGCGGTTGCGCCGCGATGTTCAATATTCAGATATGGTTGCAGGTTTTGATCTTGCACTCATGCACGTTAATTTGAAAACGGGCGATGCTGAGTGGGGTAGTTTGAATTCGAATCTTATGCTGGTGAATGAAAGCAATGAGGTTGAAATAATTTCAAAGTCGAAGGGATTTCTTCATTTAGATCTTGAGCAAACAGATGTTGCCTGTGGCCAAGTCAATATTAAAGGAAAGCGCGTTGTCATGTGTTCAGACGGGCTTTACGATCAGATAGGTGAAGTGTCGAACAAGCGGCTGCGCCTGAGCGGTCTTATTCAATGGATTGAAAGCGGAGAGGTCTTCTTGGACAACAAATGCGGCATCGATGATTTGTTTGCTACCTGGAAGGGATCACAAGATCAAACCGACGATGCCACATGGGTGAGTTTTCAGCTTTCTAATTAATCTATCTTCTCGAATCTGCCAGCGAACTTTCCGTTTACCTTCACGAAATAAATTCCTTTCGAAAAGTCTTTCACTGTTAGTCTAGAAACAGTCGCGTTCGGATTTTCAACATAAATTGTTCTTCCTGTAATATCTAAAATTTCTAATCGGGTAATAGCATTGCTGTATTCAATGGTTAGATATGTTGAAGCGGGATTCGGATACATACCGAACGTATGTTCGGTTTCGGAAATGGATACAATACAGTTGTTTATAGCTCTTGGCGTTGCGCTGGTATTTACAATGAAATCTCCTACAGCGTCTTCACATCTTCCCCAGGCAGCGTCTGGATTCTGGCTCGGAACAGTTGTCGTTTGGAAGACATTTCCTAAAGTGTCGGACAGACTTAAAAACCCTCCACTTGAAGACAAGTTGAAGTTTGTGTGAGGATCTAAATAAACATTGTCGTTATCATCTGACCAGATTAACAGATGTTGTCCAGGTAAGATGAATACCGAACCTGGGAATTTCCATTTCGTTGGAACTGCAGCGTCATCGCTTACACAAACAGTGTTCAATCCAAGTGGAACGGATGCCGTATTTACTACTTCAATGTAATCTTTGAATTTGCCTTGCTCGTTACTAATCACACTCGAATTGCTTGCAACAACTTCATTCAACACAATATCATTGGCGGTTGCCATTTGAATGAGCGCATCAATTTCATAGAATTCATGTTCTGCTCTTTCCGGAGAGAACATTCCAGCCGTTGAGTTATCTGCGTAGATGTAATATTGAATGCGAAGCGTGTTTACTGGAATAGATACTCCGTAAACCCCGTCATTGGCGCCTCCATCGTTATGCGCTCCGTCGTCGAACATAAGAGTTCTTGTAAAGACGTCAGATTTTTTATAGCGATACCCTAAATACACCTCTGATGCATTCGATACGGTTGCGTTAATGGAAACGGTTTCGAGGTAATAGGGAGAACTGTTTGAAGGAACAACGTTGGTGATGGTTGGAGGAACAGCAGCGAATGCCGAAGTGCCTTCTAAATAAGTTGCGCGTGAATCCATCAATTCATAAACACCTGCTGTTCCTGCTCCAGGAGGGCCACCACCGCCGGTAATGGTTGTTGTAAGGTTGCTTAAGTAGTTCTGATAGGTATAGAGATAATTGGGATCCGTGCTAACAGCATTGTCTGCAGCGGCATGCATCGCGTCGATATATACTTTGTAATCTGCGTTGACGAAATTTTCGCGGTTAATGGTTCGAAGATGCGCCGTATACATTCTTTTGTAAACGGGGTTCGCAAGTAGCTTATTAATGAGCGGCCATCCCGAATCGTTGATGTGAATGTAAGGGTCCATTTGTTGCATTCCTGTAAGGCCGAGGTTCCCCTGACCCCCAGGTCCCCCGCCGCCTGTATTTGTTCCGAGCATGGTGTAACTTCCATATGACATGTTTACATCCCACACCGTTGGAATCCAGCGGTGCTGGTGATTTCGGTATAAATAATAATTCTGGCGGAAACTTCCAGAGTAACTGTCTAAGTTCACCAGCACATCATTGTATGCAAGCATCCAAAGCGCACGATCGACATCGAGTGCATTCGCAATATCTGCCGAGAAATTATTCAACGTGTCAATGAAGTCTTGCAATTTGTTCCATCCGAAATCAGATTGAACTTCATACTGTGTTAGATATCCCGTAGAATCTGCTGTTGAATACAACAATCCACTACCTCCTCCGGTTTGAACATTCTGAGGATTACACTTCACAAACGTACCGTAGGAGGTGTAGTAATGATCAAAATTGAATCGATTACCAATGTCTTGCGCATTGGTATAAATACCGTGGTAATTCCCGTTTACGTATACTTTGGCAAGGTTCGCTTTTGGACCATCCATATACTGACGCAAAATTTTATAAGACGAAATTTCGCGCATCATACTCGGGTCTGAAAATCCGTTATTCAGTTTTAAGTCTTCGTACCCCTGATAATTTTGATCGAGCAAATAGTCAAGCTTAATGTGAAATGGATTCTTCGCGCGTGTCGCATTGTAGGAACTGTTCCCTTTGTATTTCACACCTACTTGCAGAAACGCTTGACCATTAATTACAACACTATCTGCAACCGTATACGTCTCATTTGCAACTGCAGCATCGAGTATCGCATCCCACCCTGCGGTTGGAAAATAGATTCGAATGTCTTCAATTACATAAGGGTCGTAAAAGTTAGTTTGTGCTGTTGCAGAGATTCCGGCAAATAGAAAAAAGGACAGGATATAATTTTTCATAGTTTGTTATGCTGAAGTTAAGATATGCGATTTATGAAAAGGTTTAAAATGATTTTCAACATGGACCTTAAATCCTCAGTTAACCGATTACTTTTGAAGCATGAAGCAGTATCACGATTTGTTGCAACACCTTTTAGACAATGGTGTAAAAAAAGAAGACCGCACTGGAACAGGAACCTACAGTGTTTTCGGACATCAAATGCGATTTAATTTGGCGGAGGGATTTCCGCTTATGACAACGAAGAAGCTGCACACACGTAGTATTTTCATAGAGCTTTTGTGGTTTCTGAAAGGCGACACGAACATTTCATATTTAAAAGAAAACGGCGTTTCTATTTGGGACGAATGGGCCGATGAAAATGGAAACTTGGGCCCTGTATACGGCTACCAATGGCGTTCATGGCCGAATCCAGACGGAACTTCAACCGATCAGATTGTGAATTTGGTAAACGGATTGAAAAACAATCCGAACAGTCGCAGACACATTGTTTCTGCTTGGAACCCTTCATTCATTGAAGATATGGCGCTTCCGCCCTGCCACTGTTTGTTTCAGTTTTATGTGGCGGAAGGAAAATTGAGTTGTCAGTTGTACCAAAGAAGTTGCGATACATTTTTAGGAGTTCCTTTCAACATAGCTTCATACGCCTTGTTGGTGCATATGATAGCGCAAGTGTGCGATTTGGAAGTGGGAGATTTTGTTTGGACAGGCGGAGATGTTCACTTGTATTCAAACCACGTAGATCAAGCGAACTTGCAACTCACACGCGAACACCGCGCGCTTCCAACCTTGAAATTAAATCCGAACGTGAAAGATCTTTTTGCATTCACCATGGACGATATTTCAATTGAAAACTACGATCCGCATCCACACATTAAAGCCGCAGTTGCTATCTAATGGAAATTTCAGTAATCGCCGCCATGGGCATGAATCGTGAGATTGGGAAAGACAACGATTTAATGTGGCACCTTCCAAATGACATGAAGTTCTTCAAGGATACTACGAAGGGCCATCACATTATCATGGGGAGGAAAAACTATGAAAGCATTCCGCTTGCGTTTCGTCCGTTTAAAAATCGCGTGAATATTGTTTTATCGCGCGATAAAAATTACGACGCTCCAGGTTGTGTGGTCTTCGACGAACTAAGTCGGGCATTGGGTTTTTCTCGCGAAGGAGGCGAAACAGAAGTGTTTATTATTGGTGGCGAGCAAATCTATGCTTGGGCGCTTCGTGAGGGCTTTGTTCAGCATATTTATTTGACGCATATTGAAGGTGAATTCCCAGGCGCTCATGCGCACTTCCCTGAATTCGATGCGAGTTTATATTCGAGAGAATTAATCTTGGAACAGGGAGTTGATGAGAGGCATGCGTTTGGGTTTAAGACGTACAAATACACTTTAGTGTAAGATTCTTCGAAAGATGTAATTACAAGATGCTCCGCAAGATTCTTCGAAAGATGTATTCACAAGATGCTCCGCAAGATTCTTCGAAAGATGTAATTACAAGATCCGTTGGAAGAAATTTACGCGAAGCGTTCTTGCGAAGCATCTTTCGCAGAATCTATTTATTCTTCTTTGATTTCGGTTTAACCAGGTTGAAGCTGTGTTGAACAAGTTCTTTCAATAATTTATCGGGAACGTCGCTGTTTGGAATGACGAGGTTCCAGTGCTTTTTGTTGGTGTGATAGCCGGGTTGAATGCCGTTGTATTCTTCACGAAGTTCAATGGCGCGCTCAGGATCGCATTTTAGATTGATTCCTTTTTCGAAATCATCTAAATCTACCATGGCGAAGATTTTATTTTCAATTCGAAAAACCAACGCGCTTTCGCTGAAGGGTAAATCAGACGTTACCTCTTCACTAATGGCTTGACATGTTTCGAAAAAATCTTCTATGTTCATTAGTCGTAAGCTGCACAGGGAACGTGATTGCGTTCTTTTAGTCCACATGCTCTGAACCCAAGGGTTATCTCATGCGTGTTGGTAGCGGCGTAGCGCAAGCGATTTGCGGTAATGTCGTAGGCGTATGCAATGGTTAAGTATGGAAGCGCATCTAATTTCACAAGTGCAGACCCTCCGTGACCGGTTCTTCCTGCAATACCGATTGAAATTAATTTATTAAATTCTAGCATGGCTTGTCCCTCTAATGAAGGCTTACTTTTCCCAACATAATTCAATAACATAGCAGGCTTAAAGTTTACTTTTTTACTCATTTGTATTGACCTTCCATACGCGAGTGTGTAATGCCTTCTCAATTGGGTATCTGGAAGTCCTTTTACTTTTGGTTGGGTAAGTTGACGAATGGATAGTCCATAGAACCTGTCTTTTCGGTAAAGCCACAATCCGCAGTTGACCGTAGGCGCCACAATGGTGCCCAATGAATTTCCAATTACTGGATCTATTTCAATATCAGGCATTGTAATTCCACCTAAGCCAAGGCGATATTGGGTGAAGCCCACGCCAATTCCAGCAGACAACGAATAGCCCTTAGTCAACTTCATGTGGTAGGCGTAATTCGCAACCAAAGAGGTGCTGCCGAATGGTCCATAGGTATCGTTTTCCACCATAAAGCCCAACCCGTGGAAATTGTATCGGCGTTGCCCAAACTTGTTGTGAACGTTTACATACCCTGTTGTTGGCGCGCCTTGAAATCCTGCCCATTGCTTGCGATACCCTACTCTAGCTTCTAGGCAAGGCGTACTGCCGGTTACAGCGGGATTGTAGTTTAAATAATTGTAAGTGAAATTTGTATAATGGGTAAGCTGTTGTGCTTTCACATTGGAACCGATCATCCACAATACAGCTATGATTGCCAGTCCTTTTTTCATCTTATTATTGAAACAATTCCGACATACGGTGGTATGTACAAGTTGTAAGTATTCAATTCAATCACGTAGTAGTAGGCCCCAGTTGGTAAAAACTTTCCGTTGTTTGTGCCGTCCCACGGTGTGCGATAGCCAAGTGATTTAAAAACTTGTTGTCCCCAACGGTCGAATACGCTTACCACCGCAGCTTCGAATACCGGTCTATCTATTCCGGTGATGGTCCAGTTGTCGTCAATGTTGTCGTCATTGGGGGTAAGAGCATTGTATATTGAAATCGGAGAAAGAATGTTGACGAATATGGGCGCATTCACTGTGCAGTCGCCAATGGTTCCAACGGCGGAAATTGAGATGGTTTGTCCTTCTTCAGTTGGATAAAAAGTCATGGTTGAATCACTCGTTATTTCACTGAATTCAGGCATGGGATCCCACGTGTATGTTGTCCCAGGGCTACCCCCTTGTGCCATTGCAGAAGTAGATTCGCCTAAGACAATTTCATAAGGGAAAGTTCCTGCTATAATATCTACCGCGGTTCCTCCAATGAATAAATCGTATGAACAAATTCCGAAAAGAGGGTCGTGATCTGAACCAACTAGAATCACATAATCGTGATCAGGAAGCAATCCACCCACAAAAAAAACTTCACTTGAATCAGTGGTGAAACACGGACTAATAATATTGTATGACGCCGGTAAGCAAGGGTCTGAGGAAGGAATTAGTTCAGCAACCACAAGACCCATGGTGTTGTTCCCAGAGAAATCATCGCAATCCTGAAGCAGTAATGCCGCTTCAAGGACACCATTTGGAGTGGTTCCAGTATGAAAGCTGTAAAAATTTGTCATTGAATAACTGAAACACCCGGTGCTGAATGGGCTTGAAGACAATTGGTCCGTAGCCGTGGGTGCATCTGCACAAAGAACGTTGTTGGCCACAGATGCACACGGCTGTGCCAATGCTTCAGCAACAAAGAAAAAGAGTGATATGGCTAAAAACAGTTGTTTCATTTTTGACTATTCAAAAGTAATCATGACCGATCCTTTTTCAACGGCTTGACCAGCATTCACTGAAATGCTTTTGACTACCCCGTCTGTTGGGCTTTTGATTACGTTTTCCATTTTCATAGCTTCTAAAATTAATAGAGGCTCGTCTTTTTTTATTTCTTTTCCAACTTCAGCACTTATAGAAAGCACAAGTCCGGGCATTGGAGATTTAACCTGTTTAATTTTCGCGCTGTTGGCAGAAGAGAATCCAAGCGAATTCAACAAAGCGTCCAACGGCTCTTCTAACCGAACCTCCGTTGTTTTATTGTTCACCTTCAAGATAACTTTTTTCTCTTCCTTGGAAAGAGAAAGAACTTCTACGTTTACACTTTTCCCCTTCCACACAAAATGCAGATGAGCCCCATTTTGCAGTAGGTCTAGCGGTAACGACTGGTCGTTTAACACAACGGTTTTACTGTTTATGTTCGAAGAAACTTCGAATGCGGTGGCGTTATTTACAGTGGCCTTCATTTCTTATTCGTCTTACGTACGCGAAGCTAACTAAATTCGCGCAGATGATGGGTGTCTATTTTCATATTCCGTTCTGCAGGCATGCCTGTCACTATTGCGATTTTCATTTTTCTACGAAGCTTGATGCGCAAGAAGATTTGGTTCTTGCTATGTTGAAGGAAATTGAGCGTCGCAAGGAAGAGATTGTTCAACATGAAATAAATACGATCTATTTCGGAGGAGGAACTCCTTCGCTGCTTACTGAATCGCAGCTCGGAAGAATGTTAGAAAGCTTGGGCGAAGGAATGTCTTCGGCGAAAGAAATTACGTTGGAAGCCAATCCGGAAGATTTGACTTCCGAATATTTGCGCATGCTTCAGCGACTTGGAATAAACCGACTGAGCATTGGGGTGCAATCTTTTTACGATGAGCATTTGGAATACATGAACCGCAAGCACACCGGGGCTCAAGCGGAAGCCGCGATTAAACGCGCGCAAGACTCGGGAATCACCAACATCACTGCGGATCTTATTTTTGGAATTCCCATTGCAACTTTTTCCCAGTGGCAGTCGAATGTGGAGCAATTGCTTCAATTGGAAATTCCGCACTTCAGTGCGTATGCGCTAACGGTTGAAGAGAAAACAGTTTTTGGTGCACGACAAAAGAAAGGAATATTAGAGCCTCAGAAAGACGAAGAGGTCGAAAAGAGTTTTTTGTATTTGGATGAAACCGCGAAGCTTTTGGGATACGAGCATTACGAGCTCTCCAATTACGCGAAGCCGGGCCACCGCTCTGCGCATAACAGCAATTATTGGAAAGGCATTCCGTATGTTGGAATTGGGCCTTCCGCCCATTCTTTTTCGGAAGGAAAACGTCGCTGGAACATTTCGAACAATGCGCAATACATTCGCTTAATTGAATTGAAAAAAGATTTTTTTGAAGTTGAAGAATTGACGGAAGTGGACCGTTGGAACGAACGTATTATGGTTGGACTTCGAACCTGTGATGGAATAGATTGGAAAGACTTTCCAGATGATTGGAGAAAAGATAACGAGCGGAATTTTTTCAAATTTGTGGAAGGAGGAAATGCAGAAGTGGATGAAACTGGATTTCGACTTACGCCGAAGGGATGGCTCATTTCCGACCACATTATTTCAACATTATTTATTTAATCTTGTAACATGAAACTAACGCTGGAAAAAGACGGGCGACGCTATTCATTTCAAACCGAAAAAGGAATGGATTTGAGCATCTCTATGAATCCAAAAGGTCCGCGAGCTTGGTATGTAGAACCCATGCGTATAGAGCCGGTTCGCACCGAACAGTTCTTGGGTTCTGTGGCGGAAGGCGGGGCAGTGAATTTTCGCGACGTGTATTTCAATCCGCATGGACATGGCACGCATACCGAGAATGTGGGACATATCATTGATACGGATGTTCCCGTGGTGAACAGTATTTCTTCTTCTCATTTTTTTGCGAAGGTGATAACATTGGAGTTGAGAAGAAAAGATGCTATGCAAGGTGCTTTGCAAGGTTCTGCGAAAGGTGCTTCGCAAGACCTTCCGCAGGACCTTTCGCAGAATCTTGAAACAGGTGCTTCGCAAGACCTTCCGCAGGACCTTTCGCAGAATCTTGAAACCGTTGCTTCGCAAGACCTTCCGCAGGACCTTTCGCAGAATCTTGAAACCGTTGCTTCGCAAGGGGATTGGGTGGTTGATGAAGATAGTTTAGAGGGGTTTGATTTGAATGTTGAAGCGCTTATTATTCGCACAAAACCGAATGATCATTCGAAAACGAATAGACAATATTCCGGAACGAATTTTCCGTATTTAACATTGGGTGCTATGCAGCGTATTGTTGATGCGGGTGTTCAGCATTTGTTGGTAGATCTTCCAAGTGTAGATCGCGAGGAAGACGGCGGAGCGTTGGCTGCGCATCATTTGTTTTGGAATGTTCCGGCAGAGCCGAACTTTCAGAAAACGATTACAGAGTTGATTTACGTTCCGAATGAAATTTCAGACGGGGATTATATTTTGAATCTGCAGGTTTCGAATTTCGCGAACGATGCGGCTCCGAGCAGACCTATGCTTTTTGATCTAATGGAAGAATAACGAAGAAGGAACTTCCTTCGTTGACACGTGTTCTGAACGCAACTTTTCCATTCATCTGAGTCACAATACTCTTTACCATGGCCAAACCAAGTCCACTGCCGGTGCTGCGTGTAGTGAAATTCGGCATGAAAATACGCTTCGAAATTTCGGGCGAAATTCCGTTTCCGTTATCGGTGATTTTTATAGTCACATGATTTATCGAAAAGCGTAAACCGAGCGATATTTTTTTCGTGCGGTCGGTTGGAATGGATTGAATAGCGTTGGTGATAAGGTTGTTCAGCACGCGAATGACTTGTGATTTGTCTCCATGAATAAACGCTGTTTCAGATTTATTTTGAAAGAATGAAATGGTCTGATTCTCATTTTCAAAAGTGGTGATTACCGACTTCACTATGTCTTGAAGATTCAATCTTTCATTTTTCGACTGCGGCATTTTTGCGAAGTTGGAAAACTCTTGCGCAATGTGAGAAAGCGTGTCTATTTGATCGGTCATGCTTTGCACGAAATCGTTGAGTCGGGTTTGAAATTCTTCCGGATTGTCTTGCCACGAACGCTGCAAATGTTGCAAGCGAAGCTTCATGGGCGTAAGCGGATTTTTTATTTCATGTGCAACCTGCTGTGCCATTTCGCGCCAAGCTGTTTCCCGTTCTTGCTGCGCAAGCTTGTCGGCGCTGGCTTCCAACTGAAACAGCATGCTGTTGTACTCTTGAATAAGTTGTCCAATTTCATCGTTGCTCTTCCACTCTAACGTCTCATTCTTTTTTCCAAGTTTCAAATGATTGATGCTGTCGCTAAGTTTCTTGAGCGATCTAGTGAAATCGCGGGTAATTAAAAACGCAATGGCTCCTGCTACAATAAAAATTAGGATGTATGTTTTTCCAATCTCTTTCATGAAGTTCCAAAGTTTCGCTTTTTCGACTTCTTTTTTCTCATATAGCATTCCCACCAAAGCAAGCGGTCTTCCGTGAAAGTCGCTGAAACACCAATAGGCCAAATTTTGAGTGGGATTTGTTTCTGACGGAAGAATGATGGCTTTCTCTTTTGTTGAAGAT
The DNA here is from genome assembly GCA_947466425.1 of Flavobacteriales bacterium. Classification (GTDB taxonomy): domain Bacteria; phylum Bacteroidota; class Bacteroidia; order Flavobacteriales_D; family Sanyastnellaceae; genus CAIZGX01. The sequence goes on along the minus strand of CANIBZ010000004.1, from coordinate 17,667 downwards.
GTAATTTGTTTGGTAAGATCACCGTTCAACTGCATTGGAATTTTTTTGTAATCTGCCGTGTCTGAATTCATGGAAACGAGATACCTTCCATTCAAATCATAGATTGTAATAAAAAGATTGTTGACCTCAGAAAGCTCACAGACCTTATCGCCCAAAAGCATTGAAATGGAATCGGCGTGGATATAACCTCCGTTTTGAAGAAGCAAATAATTGAGAGATTCGCGAATGGATTTTTCTTTTTCCGCAATCCGCTCTTCGTTGAAAGTAATGTCGTGTTCGTAATGATCGAACGCGGCTACAATTCCCGTTGCAATGAAAGAGATTACAATGATTGAAAAAAGTGATACGTATATGCGAGAGCGTAGAGTCATGTTTTAAAAATCGAAATCGTCAGTTTGGTTTGGTTTCGTGTTGGTTGGAATAATACAAAGTCCAACTACAATTGGATAATATTCGGTTTGAAATTTATTTGGGCTGAAAAGGGGTGTTAAGGATCGTGAAGCGAAGAAAGTCAAATTCTGAAACCCAACTCTGACGCACGCTTCTATTTGGTAGGGGTTGACATAAATATTTTCACTGTTCTTCCGAATGATGGTTGCTTCATTCGTTTTGTGCTTGTGATAGGTGCTATTGGCATAGCGATATCCGGCCTGAACTCCGAAGGAGAAATGCATGTTTTTTTCAAACGTGTTTTTGCTATTTATTTCGAACATAATCGGAACAGAAACCGAAAAGGAACGCAGTTGGTTCTTCAGATAATCAATACTGTCTAATTGCACAATGGCTTGGTTGTCGCGATTGATAAATGAGAAATTATCTTGAAATCCGATTTGTTGATACCCAAGGGAAATTCCAGAGAAAAAGCCAAATCTATTTTCCATCAGTTGCTTTTTGTATTCTATTAAATTCAAACGAATAGAAAAGGATTGTTTTGATTTTAAGGGTAATTTTTCACTCTGTAAAGAGACCATTCCGAAATCAACCCCCGCGAAGAAGCACATGTATCGAATGTAATCCTTGGAGTTGTAATCTTCTTCAAGAATTTGCAAAGGCGCCATTTCGAAGTCCTCGATATTCATTTCGGGAAAAGGCATTATCGTGTCTGGGCTTTGAACAAAGCCAGGACTATTCGTTTGCCCGAAACAGATTATCGCAGGGAAAAAGAAGAATATAAAAATCAGTCGCTTCATGAAAAGACAATGTGATTCAAATGTAAGCTATCTATCTTTGCACGGCATGAATACAAAAAAGGATTTGCGAGAATTGAGTTCGGAAGAACTAATGTCCGAGTTGAAAGAACTGGGCGCACCTTCTTTTCGTGCGAAACAGATTCGAGAATGGATGTGGCAGCGGGGTGCGACGAGCATTCCTGAAATGCAGAATTTACCGAAGGAGTTACGTGAAGTTCTCGATGGGAAATACTACTTATCGAAAGCAGTCCTGCACGAGCAGCAAATTAGTGCAGACAAGACCATTAAATGCGCCTTCAAAGTAGATGGAGATAAGGTAGTTGAAGGGGTGTTAATTCCTTCAACAAAACGCATGACGGCTTGTATTTCTTCGCAAGTGGGTTGCAGCTTGGCGTGTAAATTCTGCGCTACGGGAAGGTTGAAGATGATGCGCAATTTAACAGGCGGAGAGATTTTCGACCAAGTCAATTATTTGCGCAATGAGGCGATTACTCGATACAAGACTCCGCTTACAAACATTGTGTATATGGGCATGGGCGAGCCGTTGCTCAACTACAATAACATGATGCGATCCATTCAATGGATCACCAGTCCGGAAGGATTGGGCATGTCGCCACAGCGCATTACCGTAAGCACAGCGGGTATTGCGAAGATGATTAAAAAGCTTGGCGACGATAAGGTTAAGTTTAACCTAGCGCTTTCGCTGCACGCAGCGAATGATGTGAAGCGTAGCAAGATTATGGAAATTAACGATTCGAATAATTTGGCTGCATTGTCTGAGGCGTTGAAGTATTTCCACGAAGCAACAGGAACACGGATAACATTTGAGTACATCATCTTCAAAGACTTCAACGATACGATTCAAGACGCAAAGGAGTTGGCTGAATTTTCGAAGCAGCTTCCAGTTAAAATAAATATTATTGAATACAACCCCATAGACGACGGGGAGTTTCAACAGGCTAGCCCTGAGCGTGTAGATGCTTTTGCCAAGTTCCTGGAAAGCAAGAATATGATTGTGAATGTGCGTCGTTCAAGAGGAAAAGATATTGATGCAGCATGCGGACAATTGGCGAACAAGAACAAATCTGCCAGTGAACGTGTTTTCAAATAGTAGAGTAAACTTTTTAACTAAATATTTCAACATGAAAAAATTATTCTTTTTAGCAGTGATTGCAACAAGCCTAGCTGCATGTGGTGGATGGAACGATGAAAAGCGCGCAGAAGTGAAATCTGAATGTGCGAAGACCGTGGGTAATCTTTATACGAAGGAAGACGCTGCGAAAATTTGCGATTGTGTATCGACTAAGATCAATGAGAAGTTTCCGAAAGCTGATTTCAAGCCGAGCGATATTAATGATCAAAAGAACGAGTGCGTTAAGGACGGAAAATATATTGACATTCTAACTAAGGAGTTGGAGGAGTCGTATAATCAAGTAGACATCTCTGCTGATTCTTTAGCGAAAGCGTTGGATGCTCAGTTGACTGAGGAAATGAGTAAGCTTCCAAAGTAAATGAAACCGTTCTGCGAAGATTTGTTTGGCTACAAGCGCATCAAGACGCTTTCCGTTACTATTGGTGAATTAACCATGGGGGGCGATGCGCCTATTCGTGTGCAATCGATGACCACAGCGGATACGATGAATACTGAAGCAACCGTTGCTGAGAGTATTCGCATGATAGAAGCGGGTTGTGAGTTGGTGCGAATTACTGCCCCTAGTAAAAACGAAGCAGAGAATTTGCGAAACATTCGCGAAGACCTTCACAAGTTGGGGTATAATACACCGCTTGTGGCCGACATTCACTTCACTCCGAATGCCGCGGAAATAGCGGCTCGCATTGTAGAGAAGGTTCGTGTGAATCCGGGCAATTACGCCGATAAAAAGAAATTTGAAGAGATTGTTTATACCGACGAATCTTATTTGACTGAATTGAAACGCATTCGCGAACGATTCATTCCGCTTGTTGAAATTTGTAAAGAACACGGAACGGCGATGCGTATTGGAACCAATCACGGTTCACTCTCCGATCGAATTCTTAGTCGTTACGGAGACACCCCTGAAGGCATGGTGGAATCGGCCATGGAGTTCATTCGTATTTGCATTGATTGCAACTACAAGAATTTGGTTATTTCCATGAAGGCATCTAATCCGCAAGTGATGGTGCAAGCCTATCGTTTGTTGGTGCAAACGCTTTTGGAAACCGGAGAAGTTTTTCCGCTTCATCTGGGTGTTACAGAAGCTGGAGATGGAGAAGATGGAAGAATTAAATCGGCCATCGGAATTGGTGCATTGCTGGAAGACGGCATTGGCGACACCGTTCGGGTTTCATTGACTGAAGCACCTGAAGCAGAAATGCCTGTAGCGAAATTGTTGGTCGATCGTTATGCGAATAGAAATTCAGAATCTCACATTCCGAAGGAAGAAATTCCAATTGATTTTTTCGCTTATTCAAGAAGACATACGCACGAAGTTTTGAATTTAGGCGGAAAGAATGTTCCGCGTGTCTTCGCAGATTATTCGAATCGCGAGTCGATTACTGCGGCTTCTCTTTTTGCTGTTGGATATGCGTATTCAATAGATATGGACAAATGGAATTTGTCTGATTCGGCTTGCGATTATTTGTTTGTTGGAAAGAACCCGGTGAATTTTGAAATTCCTGGAACCCTTGCTGTGGTTATGGAATATGAAGCATGGCTTCAGAATAAAAACAAAGAGCGTCATTTTCCGGTTCTTTCATGCAATGAATACCTTCAACCGAACGAACGTTCGGGTGAGTTGAATTTTGTTGAAGTAGAATTGGAAGATTTAACGGAGTCCTTTCTTTCTGTGTTGAAGTCAGACGCGACTGTTGTCTTGTTGTTGAAGACTTCACATCAATGCGCTGTTCAACACAGAAGAGCAGCGATTTTCAGATTGATGAATCACGGTGTGACTTGTCCGGTTGTGCTTTCTTCGAAATATGATTTAGATGAAGAAGCGTACACGCTTTATTCGTCGACGGATGTAGGAGCCTTGTTGTTAGACGGATTGGGAGACGGCGTTCTTATTTCGAATACACATTCGTCGTTAGCGAAATCGAATGCTATTGCATTTGGAATTCTTCAGGCAACTCGCACGCGAATTTCAAGAACTGAATATATCTCTTGTCCGAGTTGCGGAAGAACGCTTTTCGATCTTCAAGAAACTACGGCTAAGATTCGCTCACGCACTTCGCATTTGAAGGGTGTGAAGATCGGAATCATGGGATGCATTGTAAACGGTCCAGGTGAAATGGCCGATGCCGATTACGGTTACGTTGGAACAGGCGTTGGTAAGATTACGCTTTACAAAGAGAAGAATGTGGTGAAGAAGAATATTGACGAAGCGCAAGCTGTTGATGAGCTTATCTCACTCATTAAGGAATATGGCGATTGGGTGGAACCCTGACGCAGAGGCTAGGATACAATCCTTACCTCTTTCAAGAACCGTCTGGCAATATCCTTCGCTTCTTCCAGATTTGAATTACACACTGTTATGTGTCCCATTTTCCGGAAGGGTTTGGTGTCTTCCTTTCCATATAAATGAATGTATGCACCTTCGGTGTCAAGGACTTCTTCTATGTTTTCGTAACGGGCTTTTCCTTCGAATCCTTTTTCACCCAAGAGGTTAATCATAACCGCTGGAGTGCGAAGTCCTGTGCTGCCTAGCGGCATATTCAAGATTGCGCGAAGGTGCATGCCGTATTGTGAAACGAAGCACGCTTCAATGGTGTGGTGACCGCTGTTGTGGGGACGAGGAGCGATTTCATTCACCAATAAATTCCCTTCTGCAGTGAGGAATAATTCTATGGCTAATAAACCAACGTGTTCGAGTTTATTGGCGATGTCGATTGCGATTTTCTTCGCGTTGTTTTCAATTTCAACGTTCACGTTGGCTGGAGAGAAAATGAATTCTACCAGATTCGCTTCCGGGTTGAATTCCATTTCCACCAAAGGGAAGGTAGCAATTTCTCCACGTTCATTTCGAGCCACAATCACTGCAAGTTCTTTCACGAAAGGAACGAATTCTTCCAGCACGCTAGGCGCATTGAATGCCGATTTGAATTCCGCTTCAGTGCGCAAGGGAGTTACGCCTTTTCCATCGTATCCGCCTTTGCGAAGCTTCTGCATGAACGGTCCTTTTTCTTTAAACAACAACGCATCTTCGGCGTTATCGATTAAATGGAATGGAGCGGTTGGAATGTTGTTCGCTTTATAAAATTGTTTTTGAAGTCCTTTGTCTTGAATGGTTCGAAGAGCCTGTGGTCTTGGAAATACTTTCTTTCCAAGACGTTCCAATTCTTCAAGTGCGTCAATGTTTACGTGTTCAATTTCGATGGTCAGAACATCTACTGTTTTTCCAAAATCGAGTACCGTTTGATAGTCGCTGAAATTTCCTACAACGAAATTATTTGCGAGGTCTGCGCAGGGCGCGTTAACCGAAGGGTCTAATACAGAGATGTGAATGTTGAAGTTAACGGCTTCTTGAATGAGCATTCTTCCTAATTGTCCGCCTCCTAAAATTCCAAGCTTGGTGGTGAGATCTACTTTGTGATTCATTTTTCAAAGATAGAATTTCTTCTGCGGATATATATTTGCAATTATTATGGGGGATCAGATTAACGTTTTTCTTGACGATTTAAGCGCACTTTTTTGGAGAATCTCTCAATTTCCAATCGCGTTTCAGTTATTGATTTGGATTGTTGCTTCTGGATTGATTTGGGTAGGGTTTTTATTTTTCTTCAAAAAAGTTTTTTTTAGAAATAGCACTGAGAGAACGATGACACTCTGGTGGATTAGTTTTGTTTTAACAGGAATTCCAGTTGTGTTCGCGGTTATTTTAGATGCGCGTTCAGAACTTCAAAAGGAAGAATCACAATTGCTTTCTACGAATATTGTTCCTGTAGTAGAGGTTGTTAAAGACAGCTTATATTCTTCAGCAGTTTCCTTGGAAAACCTTCAGATTGGAGAATTAGGAACTCCTGTGGTTAAAACTATTTGGGCTAAAAAGGGCATTGAGGTTTTTAATTTGACTTTTCAAGATCCAAATGCTTTTGTGGTCATGGCAATAGCTGATTTGAATGCATTCACTGTTGAACTTGATACGGCTATTTTGAAAAAAGAGTTGACCTCTGAATTTGCTAAACGTTTCAATTGTGAAGTTGCTGTGAATGGCGAAGCAGGTTCAACACCCGGACTTGAAGCACCTCTTGGACATTGGACTGGGAATTACGTTGTAAAAGGACAAGCTTTGAAAATGGAAGATTCCGATAAGCGTCCGTTTCTGTATTTTTCTGAGCAAGGGAAGGGATTTTATTCAAAGGACTTAGATGTTGTTAAAGAGTTGACCGCGGATATGTACAATGTCATTTGGGGGAGGTTTGATATTATTTTGAATGGAATAGAGTCGATAGACGAACGTGATCACACGAAAGAGAAACCTTACCCGAGAACGGTAATGGGTATTGATGAAAGTGGAACGAAAATATTTTTACTTGTAGCAGACGGACGCAAACCTCAGCACAGCAGAGGCTTGACTTTAAAGGAATGCGCAGCTATACTTATGCCTTATGGGTGTTACAATGCAATGGCCTGTGACCAAGGCGGAAGTTCTTGTATGTATGTAGAAAAATTCGGCATCGTAAACCGTCCGGCAGACGGTGGTGAGCGTAAGGTATATACGCACTTTGGACTTCGTAGAAACTAATTTTTAGGTTTGGGAAGTTTAACTAGCGAGATGTCTTTGTAATCATAAGGACGTTTGTGTTTTCCTGTGTCTATCAAATGCTGAAGCAACTCCATGGGGAAATCGGTTTGAATGACGAGCGCCTCGTGCTGAATAAACCAATTCCAAGTTCCTAAGGCATCGCTGTTCTCGCTTTTTCCGGCGCTAATAGATTTGAAAAGTGCGTTGTACCAAATGCCCGTTCTATGTTTCCTAAATAAATACATGCCAACGGGACTTGTAACGTAGCTCGAATCGTTCGATAGTAATAATTCCGCAAGAGGAACCCGTGCCTCCAAAAGAAAAGTGTCGAGTTGAGTTTTTGGCTGGTATTTCAGAATGGGCATAAACAAGGGGCCTTCTGGATTCTGTATCATATAATTGAAAAAGAAACTCGAACCACTTGCTCCCTTCAGTATCACCTGATTTCTTACCCCCATTGAATCTATTATCGGAATTAGTTTTTCAAATCGACCTGAACTTTTGTCTAGGTTTAAGAGTACTTTCCCCTTGGCTAGTCCTAACGCCTCTTCAAGTGTGGGAACATGTTCGTCTGTTACCTGGCCATTTCGATCTTTCAATCTCAATTTTGAAATATTCTTCGCGCTTAGTGAGCTAACATCCCCTTTACCATTGGTGGTTCTATTCACAGAATTGTCGTGCATTAAAATGAACTTCCCATCCGATGTTTCTTGAACATCGATTTCAACAATATCTATAAAATGGTCTATACAAGACTGTATTGCTGGCAAACTGTTTTCTGGAAAATTTTTCCAATCGCCTCTGTGTGCCGCTACCATGACTTCGTTATTTGCCTTTCGCGCTAAAAACTCTTCAATAGAGGTAGTTTGCCCAAACGCTGCACAGCTCGAGGAGAGGAGAAGAATCGCTATTATTATTTTCAATTGGGGCATAGAATGTCCTTGCAATTTAAGAAAAATTAGAAGAGGGTGCATTCAATTTGGTAGTAAATTGCCGGCTATAACTTCTTCAATATGAAAAAAATTTTATTTTTTGTTTTAGCCCTAAGCGCTAGCTTATCTCAAGCTCAATCGTTAACCGCCATTGAAGGCGTTGAATACGATCCTACCAATCAGATCTTTTTAGTTGGAAATGGAAACAACGTCGTGCGTATGCACAGCGATGCTGTGCCACAAGGAACATTGGGAGTAGCGAAAGCGAATTACGGAATGGAAGTTATGAATGGTGTTTTGTTTTCCCTTGTTGGAAGCGCCGTGAAAGGATACGATGTGACTACTGGCGCTCAGGTTATGACGCACACGTTGGCTGGCGCTGCGTTCTTAAACGGAATGGCAAGCAATGGAACTGACAAGTTGTGGGTGTCTGATTTTTCGAATAAGAAGATTTATGAAGTGAATGTAGCAAACCTATCAGCGCCAACGAGTTCAATTGTTGTGACAAATACCACAAGCACTCCGAACGGATTAACCTACGATGCGGCGAACAATAGATTGGTTATGGTAAGTTGGGGCGCGAATGCACCCATTAAAGCCATTGACCTTTCAACCTACATGTTAACGGTTCTTACAACTACAAACCTTGGAAACTGCGACGGGATAGATCACGATTCTTATGGAAATTATTACGTGAGTTCTTGGAGTCCGAATGCGATTACCAAGTTTTCAAACGACTTCACCACAACCTCTACAGTAACTGTTACCGGAGGTGTTTCTAGCGCTGCAGATATTTGTTACGCTGAAGAGCTAGATACTTTGGCTATTCCATGTACAGGAAACAACGTGGTGAAATTTGTGGGATTCAATCCATCTTTTGTAACAGAAACATCTGCCTCTGATTTTAAGGCCTACGGTTTTCCAACAGAGGTGAAAGACATGTTCACTGTTGGATTCGATTTGCCTCAGGCTGTTGATGTAAACATTCGTTTATTTGATGTGAATGGAAGATTGGTGAATGAGGTCATTAACAGAACGTTTCCACAAGGAAATAATCAGGTGGTACTAACTGAACTCCCTTCTGAAAGCGGAATTTATTTTGTTCAAGTATGGGCCGGAACGCACCTTTCGGTTGTTTCATTTATTCGTTAATGAAAGCGTTTTTACTCGGAAGTTTTTTGTTGTTCGTGTTGAATGCTTTTGCGCAACCCGATGACTACGTGAACTCACTTCCTTCGAATGATAAATCGAAACAGAGTCTAAACGATTTAACGCATAGAGAGCGAACGGTTGTTGGAGGTTCGTTAGGATTAGGATTAAGCTCTTCGAATGGTTCTGGAATGTTCTACGGAGCCATTACGCCGCTTGTCGGATATCGACTAACGGATAGGCTTTCAGTTGGCGTTGGCTTCAATTTTACGTATTACAAAACACGTCTTTACGAAGAGCAGATATACGCCGGCATTGCTTGGGCGCGCTTTGGGTTGTTCAATGGATTGTTTGCATGTGCCGAGATTAATCAAGTGAATGCACCTACTTATTCCTTTGGAGGAACGCAAAGAGAAACCTTTCCTTTGGTTTTAGCCGGCGGAGGAATATCGCAAGGAATAGGACACGGATTGGGTACTTATTTCCAAATCATGTACGACTTTACAGAAGAAGAGCGGTCACCTTATGGACCGCTCGTCATTCGTGGAGGAATACTTGTCCCGTTAGGACCAAGGAAATAATTACATTCCCAATTTCACTGCAATTTCTTTCGGAAGAGCGTCTTTGTGAACGATCATGCACACCGTTTTGTAACGGAAGTAAGGAACAGAAATGTATTGAAATCCCCCATTGGCAAGGCCTTCAGTTCCCCAAGAGTTTTTCACTAAGTAGTATGAATTTCCCTTATCGTCTTTCGCAGTTCCTGTAATGTGCATGAGATGATCATCAGTAGTCTCATAATTATCAAACGCTTCTTGTCTTGTCTCTTGTGTCACTTTCGGTTCTTTTTGAAACGATTCAACATACGCGAATCCTTTTCTTGCATCGAACGTTTTTTCGCTGACATCCGCATCCCAAGCAATGGTGTATCCCTTGCCTAATGCAAAGTCAGCTACGTTTTGAAACTCGTCAAGTGGCAGGTTGTAGTAAGATTTTTTAGCCCAGTTGTCTGGCACTTCCAACACGAAAGAAGAATAGAAAGGATGGTGAGAAAAAGAAGTTAAGCACACATATTCTTTCGCGTTAATTTTCATTGCGTCTCGAAAAGTTGCAGGTGTGTATGATGTTCCGTTGTATTTGAATTCAGTAGGAAGGGCTCCAATTTCATTATCCAAAATTCCATTTACACCCTCTTGGTATCCGTTGGTTGGAGCTTTGACAGCATCAACTACAAGATTGTTTAGTTTTTCGTCTAAAGTGCCGTGATCGTATTCTGTACTTCCGAAAACAAATCCGGAATAAGCCTCTTCCGGAACAATTCCGAATTCTTCAATGATTGAAAGAACATCGTGACTTAATCCGCCTGGACCGAATTGTTGTTTGCCTTGAAAGCGCACATAGCTCTCGGCTTTTTTCGGATAGGTCAAGCGCACGTTGTACATTTCCGAAAGGTCAACAGCTTTGTTTCCTTTGCGAATAATTTCAGATTCGATGAATGAAGTAGTAGCGAAACTCCAGCAAGTACCTGTCTTGCATTGGTTTTCTATGCTACCGTGTGCGTTATCTTTAACAACGGTGAATTGTTGTGCTGAAGCAGTAATGGATGCTGCTAAAACTACCAAAGAAAAAAGAATTGATTTTTTTCACGACAAATAATTTTTGGAAAGTTAAGGAGATTGTCATCTTTGTAAAAACAAAAACGCATGAAAAAAATTGCAGTGGTCTGTGGCGGGTACAGTGGCGAATCGGTTGTGTCTATGCGCAGCGCGAAGATGGTGATGGAGAACATAGACCGTTCGAAGTTCGAGCCGACTCAGATTGTAATTGAAGAAAAGCGTTGGTATGCGTTGGTGAATGAAGAGGAAGTGGCAGTTGATCGCAACGATTTTTCTGTGGAAGTAGATGGAATGAAAACTACGTTTGATGCGGTGTTCATGATTGTTCACGGTACACCGGGAGAGAATGGATTGTTGCAAGGTTATTTCGATACCATAGGCATGAAGTACACCACGGGCGATGTGTTGAACATGGCATTAACGTTCAATAAGAAAGCGACTACGCGCACGTTGGGGTCCATGGGTTATCGCGTTGCGCGTTCGATTGTTGTTCGAAAGGAAGAGGTTATTACTGCGGAAGAAGTGGTTGCAAAAGTGGGGTTGCCTTGTTTTGTGAAACCGAATTGTGGTGGAAGCTCCATTGGCACTTCGCGTGTGAATGAAGTGAGTGGAATTATGGAAGCCATTTCCCGCGCAAGAAATGAAGACGAAGATATTATTGTGGAAGAATTTATTTCTGGAAGGGAAGTCACGTGTGGGGTGATTGTCATGAACGGAAAGCCAACGGCACTGCCGATTACAGAGATTGTAAGTGAAACTGAATTTTTCGATTTTCAAGCGAAGTATGAAGGCAAGAGTCAGGAGATTACTCCAGCTCCGATTAGTGAATTTCATTACGCTCGCGTTCAAGAATTAGCTGCTCGTATATATACCGATTTAAATTGCGGCGGCATGATTCGCGTAGACTTTTTGTTACCCGACGAAGAGCCATCGGTAATTGAAGTGAACACCGTCCCTGGATTCAGCGCGGCATCTATTATTCCTCAGCAAGCGGCGGTTATTGGCATGAGTAAGATGGAGTTGATAAGCACGGTGTTGGAACACTGCGTGTAGTTGGAAAACCTTCGGTTTTATTCCTACTTCGTAATTCCTATTTCATAATTGGAACTGCGTTGTTTGAACTACGTTTCTTTCTCCCGATAGCTGGGGGAGAAATGTCAAATAAGAAAATCCTGCAAAAGTAATTTCCCAATATTAACATTTGGGGGAGAAAAATCTAAAGAGAGCTCTTACACACAAGTAGGAGCTCTTTTTTTGTTAGCCCTTATAGCTTGAAATTATCTCTCATCTCAACCTTTATCCCCCAGCTTTGCTGGGGGCAGTTCGGATGTCGCCCTAAGGGGCTCTGGAATTTCATTATTGGAAAACCTTCGGTTTTATGCCTACTCCGTAATTAAACGAGTCGAAGACATTCGCCGAAGGCATTCGTGTTTTCACATTCGTTGCTACGCAACATTCGTGCTTGCACATTAGTTGCTACGCAACATTCGCCCGCAGGGCTCAGAAATACTTATTCAACGCCACCACCTTCCTAACCGCTTCATGCAGGTCTGCAATTGGAATGCGCTCTTGTTGCATGCTGTCGCGGTGACGAATGGTTACGCAATTGTCTTCCAAGGTTTCGTTGTCTACTGTAACGCAAATAGGCGTTCCAATAGCGTCTTGTCTTCTGTATCTGCGGCCAATGGCGTCTTTGTCGTCGTATTGTAAGTTGAAGTCTAACTTCAATAGGTCTACAATTTCTTTTGCTTTTTCTGGAAGCCCATCTTTCTTCACCAACGGCAATACTGCCACTTTCACAGGGGCCAAGGCCGCCGGAATGCGAAGCACCGTGCGTTCGCTTCCATCTTCCAACTTCTCTTCCACAAATGAACTCGACAAAACAGCCAAGAACATGCGGTCTAATCCGATAGAGGTTTCAATCACATACGGAACAAAACTCTCGTTCGTTTCCGGATCGAAATAACGCAATTTCTTCCCACTGAATTCTTCGTGTTTTTTCAAATCGAAATCGGTACGCGAATGTATTCCTTCCAACTCTTTGAATCCCATTGGGAAGTTGAACTCAATGTCGCAAGCCGCATTGGCGTAGTGCGCTAGCTTCAAGTGGTCGTGGAACTTGTAATTTCCTTCACCCAATCCTAAAGCGTTGTGCCACTTAATACGTTCGTTCTTCCAGTAGTTGTACCACTCCATTTCGGTACCCGGCTTCACGAAATATTGCATTTCCATTTGCTCGAATTCACGCATGCGGAAAATAAACTGACGCGCAATAATTTCATTGCGGAACGCCTTTCCAATCTGTGCAATTCCGAATGGAAGTTTCATTCTTCCTGTCTTCTGAACGTTCAAGAAATTAACGAAAATTCCTTGCGCCGTTTCCGGACGTAAATAAATAATTCCAGCATCGCCGCTTACTGCGCCGAGCTCTGTTTTGAACATAAGGTTAAACTGACGAACATCTGTCCAGTTGCGCGATCCAGTCTCTGGATCAGCGATTTCACAGTCTTCGATCAATTGCTTCAATCCCTCTAAATCGCTTTCTTCTAAAGCGACTTTCATACGCGTTTTCACCGCGTCTATTTTCTCTTGTGCACGAAGTACATTCGGATTGGTTGCGCGGAATTGTTCTTCATCGAACGCATCTCCGAAACGGTTCTTCGCCTTCTCTATTTCTTTGGTGATTTTCGCTTCGCTTTTCGCCATGTAATCTTCCAACAAAACATCGGCGCGGTAGCGCTTCTTGCTGTCTTTGTTGTCGATCAACGGATCGTTGAACGCATCAACGTGTCCGCTTGCTTTCCAGGTGGTCGGATGCATGAAAATAGACGCGTCTATTCCCACAATGTTTTGGTGCATGCGCGTCATTGCTGTCCACCAGTAGTTCTTGATGTTGTTTTTCAATTCAACGCCCAACTGACCGTAGTCGTAGGCGGCCGAAAGGCCATCGTAAATTTCAGAGGAAGGAAATACAAATCCGTATTCCTTTGCGTGCGAGATTACCGCTTTTAATTTGTCTTCTTGTGCTGCCATAACGGCGGCAAAGATAGGACAGAATGCCGGAGGCTAATGTTGCGAAGCAACGAATGCCCTTTCTACATGGTAAGAGAAGTTAAGAGAGGGGAAGAAAAGGGAAGAATTCATATTCAACATCGTCGAAGACATTAGTCGCAGGCGTTCGTTCAGAGAAAATTCGTCTTCAGACATTCTTCCCCTCTCTTAACCTCTCTTCCCTTCTCTTAACTTTATTCAGAGCGTTCCAAGAATTCGGCCGAGCTCAGGTGCTAAAGGCAGTTCCGGATTCGAATACGTCTCAATATTTTTTTCTCGGTCGGAAGGGGCGGGTTTGAAGATGTGATTCATTCCTTCAATGATAATATACCGAGAGCCTGGAGAAGCGGCGTGAAGTAGCTCTGCATCTTTCACCTGAACCTGAAGATCAGTGGTGCCTTGAATTATAATCACTGGAATTTTCAATTTTGAAATCTCAACAGCCGGGTCGTATTTCATCCAAGAAATTAAATACGGCTGAATGCTTGGGCGAAGCAGCGAGAACAGTTCTTCAGGTGCGTCTCCAACCAATTCACCTTTCTTCAATTTAGAAATGCCGTCATCTACTGCGCGAAGCAATTTCTTTTTTCCTTTCAACTGAACCGCAAGCTGTTCCTTCAAAATAACATCAATGGGTCTTCCCGGTCCGGCGATGGAAACAAAAGCATCGGCTTGTTCGCACGCTAAGAGCCCCAATAATGAGCCTTCGCTGTGTCCGATGATAATGAGCTTGTTGAAACGCGCATCAGCCTTCAGTTGAGCCGCCCAAGCCTTCGCGTCTTCAGCATAATTTTCAAATCGAAGATTCTCTTCTGAAACGAGCGCATCCTTACTTGCGCCAATGCCTCGCTTATCATAACGAATCGATGCAATTCCTTGCGCAGCTAACTCGTGAGCGAGCATTTGCAATGAATTGTTTTTCATTTGCGCATTGTTCCCGTTGCGGTCGGTGGGTCCGGAGCCCGCTATGATCAAGGCAACCGGAAAAGTTCCCTTCAAGATGGGAACCGTAAGCGTTCCGTATAATTCTCCTGTTGGTGTTTGCACCGATTGCTCCATTTCGAAATAACCTAAACGGTTTTCCGACTGACCGAGCGATCTACTTCCAACTAGAAAAAAAAGAAAAAGAAAAACCCCAACGCTTCGGAAATACTCGAATCGTCGGGGTTTGAATATGTTTAGGAAGGCCGAAGCCAATATCTTTAGATTATTGTACCGTTCTTTTTTGCTTCGGCAGTGAAACGCTTTTGCATGCGAATCCACAAGAAAATTCCAAAGAAAGCCCCAATAATACAAATGATGCTAAAGGTGTTTCCAAGCGGTTCCATAACGTTGCGGAAAAACCATTGTGAGCCGTTTGCGATTGGCGTAAGGATAGATTGTAAGTTCATGATTGCATTATTTTCTTGGCGAATTTAAGCATTCCTTTTGAAAGTGGAACATTTCTCCTCAATTTTGCTGTAATTCAAATAACATGATCCTACGGCAATTTTCAAGCAATCAACCTTACCTCTTGTTTGTGTTGCCTTTTACAAACCTTCTGATTTTCCTGCCTTGCCTTTTCGGATATGTCATTCCCGAGGCGCCGCTGCAGTTTCCATTCGATATAATCAATTTCGAATGTGTGCTTTCACCTTGGCTTGGAGCGAGCGTTGCCTGGATCATCATTACGCTTGGAGGTATCTTGTTTAACTGGGTTTACAACAGGCACGAGTTTCACAACGGGCCAACCTATGTTCCCGCACTCATTTTTTCAAATTTATTCACGGTTATTTTCTTGTTGAATCACAGCATCACGTTTCTCCTCGCGCAGATCTTCCTCACCGTTGGAGCCAATCGTTTGTTGGAAGTTTATCGACAGAAAACAGCGCTAGACCCCTACTTCCGCGCCGGATTCTGGTTTGGTCTGGCCGCCTTGTGCTTCCCGCTCTACCTGACTTTACTGCCCATGCTTTTGGTCGCGGTCATCTTCACGCGAGGATTTAACTTTCGTGAATACATTATGCCTCTTGCCGGATTCGCTTTCCCATTCAGTTATTGCTTCGCGGCGCAATATCTACTCATGGACAATTGGAATTTCTACTTGTTCAAACGCATCATTAGCTTGAATACACAAGACAATTGGATGATTCATTCCTATTCGAAATTGTCTTTCTATGCCCTGTGTGCCTTGTCTTTGCTGTTCTCTATGCAATCGCTCGTGTCATCTGGAGACTTGAACACGAACAAAAACAGAAACTCAAAATGGATCATTGTCTTCATGTGCATTGCCATGCTCGGTTCGGTAACGGCCGGATGGCTATTCTTGAATCACCTCATAATCGAAGGGGTTGGACTCGGTCTCATCTTTTGTCTCTCGTACTGGTATTCGAATTATCGCGTTTCGCTTTTCGCCCCCGTATTCTTCTATATCTCAGTGGTCATAAGCCTTTGGATATTGATTGAGCAAACACAACTCATTCCGGTGTTTCAGTGGTGAAAAGTTTAGCTTACTTTTGCAAAAATTCTCTTCTATGAAATTCGGTGTCGTAGTATTCCCTGGTAGCAATTGTGATGAAGATTTGGTGTATTCCATGTCGCACATCATGGGACAAGAAGTGGTGAAACTTTGGCACAAAGACCGCGACCTTCAAGGTTGTGATTTCATATTTGTTCCAGGCGGATTCAGTTACGGCGATTACTTACGCAGCGGCGCTATTGCGCGCTTTTCTCCGATTATGGATGAAGTGGTAGCACACGCGAATCGCGGAGGATATGTGATGGGAATTTGCAACGGTTTCCAAATCTTAACGGAAGCGAAATTGCTTCCAGGAGCCCTTTTGCACAACACTTCTAGAAAATTCATTTGCAAGAATGTTCACTTGAAAGCGGCTTCAACCAGCGCGGTTTTAACTGCAGGTTTGGATCGCGAAAAAGCCTTCCAAATTCCAATTGCTCATGGTGAAGGAAACTTCTTTGCTCCGGCCGATGTGTTGAAGCAAATTGAAGATAACGATCAAGTGTTGTTCCGCTATTGTTCTGCAGACGGTGTGGTAAATGAAGACTTCAATCCGAATGGTTCACTGAACAACATCGCGGGTATTTGCAATGCAGGTAAAAATGTATTTGGAATGATGCCTCATCCGGAGCGTGCTGCCGATTTCGAATTGGAGAATACCGACGGAAGAGACATCTTTGAAGCACTTCTCGAAAGAATTTAATTCCAACCATTCGTGGCTTTGCCACAATCGCCTTCGGCGAAGCAATTGCAAAAACAATGACCAACAACAGCATCTTCCGCCGCATTCGATTTATTTATGACTTCTCTGATCAGCAGATGATAGACATTTTCGCGCTGACCGATGTTATGGTTACACGCTCTGATGTTAGCGATTGGTTGAAGAAGGAAGATCACGAAGAGTATCTCGACATTAACGATGAAATGCTTTCCATTTTTCTAAACGGATTCATCATTCTGAAGCGCGGACGAAAAGACGGCCCATTGCCGGTTCCAGAGAAACGCCTAACGAATAACCTCATCTTCCGAAAGATGCGCATAGCGCTGAATTTAATTGACGAAGACATTATTCAAATCCTTGCGCTTGCGGAAATGAAAATGAGCAAGCACGAACTCAGCGCCTTCTTCCGCAGCCCTTCACAGCGACAATATGTTGAATGCAACAATCAGGTGATTCGGAATTTCTTTCAAGGGTTGGAGAAGAAGGAAGGTAGGGAGGAACAGCGAGGGAAAAAAGGGTAAGAATGTTGCGGAGCAACGAATGTTCTATGAACGAATGCACTTCGTGCGAATGTCTTCGACTGTCATTCAACAACGTAGTTCCAATTACTCCGTAGGAATTATGAAATAGGAATTACGGAGTGTCCTTGCCTGATTTAGGTTGTCACCTTTACTATCATCCTCATTGTTAATTAGACAAATTTAAAGTTTTATTTCTTGGTTGTGAAGGATTTCTAGGTTTGAGTTCAAGTTGATAAATAGGAGTATTATAATTTCTATTCAGTAAGG
>CANIBZ010000003.1 GCA_947466425.1 Flavobacteriales bacterium | reverse complement strand
CCATTTCTGAGGTTTACGAACGAGGTTCTGTAGGTAAAGCATCGAATGTACTAAAAAAAGATGCTTCTCTAACAAGGGGAATAACCAAAGAATATCTTTCGAAATTTTTAGTTTATTACATGACACGTTCAAAACTATAAACTGAACGAGGTATCTAAAGAAAATTAATCCACCCATAACGGCCCAAAGCACAGGATTCGGATAAATGATAGAAAGTGCTATCGCCGCCATCCACAAAAGAAAATATGTCGCAGGCCAAATCATTAATGAAAATTTGACATTCCCTTTGTACAAAGGAGCTGTAGTAAAATGCCTTTTCTTTTGAAACGACCATTTGGCCCATGTCTTATGAGGTTCCGAAATAGTCTGCGCTTCGTAATGAAACATGTTTTGAGTGTTTCGGGCAGTAGAGGCTTCCTTCACAAACAAATCGTCGTCACCAGAGGCCAATTTGTAATGGGTGCGAAAGCCTCCTATGCGAAAAAATGCTGTTTTAGTGTAGCACAAATTGCGACCTACGCCCATGTAGGGTCTTCCCAATTTAGCAAAACCTAAATAATTCAAACCAGCAACAAAAGCATCAAAACGAATGAGCTTGTTTAAATAGCCCGGGTACTTTTTATACCCACTGAAACCAAGAGAGATTTCTTTTCTCTCACCAATGCCCTTCGTCATTTCGGTAATCCAATTCCCATTGGTTGGTCTGCAGTCTGCATCTGTAAGTAGAATCACATCATACATGGCTGCCTTGATTCCTAGGGTTAAGGCAAATTTCTTTCCTTGCATTATTTGCTTATCCTCATTTATTTCAATGATGTGCATACTTGGATATGAAACTTGCAATGCCTTCAGAATGTCAGCTGTATCGTCCCAGCTGCTATCGTTTACAACAATAAGTTGAAACTTACGAAACTCCTGTTCCATTATTATTGGAATCAATTCCATCAGGTTCGCTTCTTCATTTCTTGCACAGACAATAACAGAGACACCATCTGGAGAATCACCTTCCACCTTCTTTCCTTTTGTTGCAGACAAAAAATATCTGAGGTTATAGTAAACCTGACAAAAAAATGAAAGCACTACAACAGTTAGCATTGCTAATTCAGCAATAGAGAAATTCCAAATCCAAATAGCAATTGTTTTTTCCATGAGTCTTGCGAAATTACTCTTTCAACATGCTCCGACCAATAAAAAAGGCCGGTTACCCGGCCCTATTTATTCACAAAAGACGTGATTCTATTTACTTTTTAATGATTAGTGGAAGTGAATCTACTTTCCCAGCAGAAACCAACTTAACAATATAATATCCGTTCGCCAAAGAAGAAGTATCTACTTTAACGTTAGCGCTCAATGTTTTTGTTGAAACAACCACATTTCCGGCAACGTCTATAATAAGTAAAGAAGAGTTGGCCAAAGCACCGATCAATTGAATTTCATTTTGAGCTGGGTTTGGATAAAGTGTAATCGCTGTTTCAGTCATGCTGTCAACGCCGCTTCCTGTCAAACAGAAATTAGTTGTTTCTGCAGTTGTGAATGTACCTCCCGCGGCTAATGAAGCTCCTGATGCGTCTGATACTGCATAACTTCCATTTCCATAAGCACAACAGATACCATCGCCATAAACATCGCTAATAGTGAAGTCATAGCAACCTGGTGCAAGACATACCGATTCACTTATTGAAGTAGCTCCGGCAGGATATAACCCATTTGATGAAGCTAGTACGTTTCCATTTTGAGTAATTTCCCAAGATGTTTCTTCCGAATAATTATCGAATGTGATACCTACCGTAACCGTAACCGTTGGACCAACCACCGCATTGCACGAGATAGAAACAGAGTTGTTATTTGAATTCTGATCGGCAGAACCGTTCGGATTAACTACGGTCACGACAATAGTATTCGTCCCGTTTATTAATGTAATAGCAGGCAGATTAACGTTAGCCGATGCGTATTGTGCAAGAGAACCCGTCCAGTTTATGGTTTGAACCGACCCTCCGTTTACAGTGTATTGAATGGTGCAAGACGTTAAAGTCGTAGCTCCATTGTTCAGCAATGAGAAAACAGGCGACACCGAATTTCCACAGATGTTTGAAGGAACGTTTGTGATGCTTGCAGCAGAGGCGTCTAATTGAACAGCCACAGATCCTGTTGGATAACCATCAATGATAAGCGCTCCAGTATTACCTGGATCTAACCATTCTTTCAATCGAGTTGCGGCTGTGTTTCCAGTGTTCCAGCTAATTCCGAAACGACCGTATGAATCACCTTGTCCGTTTTCAGTTGAGCCGTTGCAAGCAGAAGCTCCCCCAAACAATTGACCAATGATTCTGTGGTTTTGATCGAACAAAGGCGAACCTGAAGACCCTCCCTCTGTAATCCCATCATCCCACTGCTGAACCTGCCAAGTTTGAGCACCCGACCAGCTTCCTTGCGGAACCGCATTGTTTTCAAAAGATATTTTTTTCAAATCACCCGATGGATGGTGTATTCCTGTGGCAGATGTTACTGTTGCTGCATCCGTGGCATCCCAACCTGCGTATTGAACATTGTAGGATGCTGGAGGAGTTGAACTTAATTGAACCAAACAAAAATCGCTACCTGCATTCTTTGCCTTCAATGTACATCCCGAAATTGTCTGATTCGTTGGACCAGTTGTTCCTGTGCAACCAGTTGTTTCGTGATTGAAAACAAACACCCAACTTGGGGTTGCCCCTGCTGAATAGCAGTGATTCGCTGTCAAAAAATAAGGAGTACCGTCATTCGCAGTGTTGTTCACTAAAGCGCCTGTGCAGCTCGCACTTCCACCACTTAAAATTAAGCCCACCGACTTCTTCTCAACCTGCCAAGCAGATCCTACCGCACAATTCACGTTATTGTTGCATGCCCCGCTTGTTCCGTATGGACCACGATCTTCATCGAAATCTGCAAAGTGATTCATCAATACCGGACGGTATCCATGAACAACCATTGAAATAACAAAAGACACCTGATCTTTTACTGCGTTGCTTGCTTGAACTTCAACCACTATTTTGTCGTGTTGAAGAATCGATGTTGCTAACACGCGATATTCTTGATTGTTTTTGTGGTTAAAAGAACCTAAAAACTCCTCACGATCGGCAGACCAAATAAACATCTCAGCGCCCTTTGGAAGATAAAAATCTTCCAAAATCAAATTGATTGTTCTTGCTCCAGCACATTCAATTCCGAATTGCCAAATGCTCTTCTCGTTTTCAATTGATCTCCAAGAAGCTTGATTCAAACCGAAAGCTGTTTCGTGCTCAAACCCGAAGCGGTAAGGAGCTTCCTTGTATTGATCAACAACTGCATCTTCAGCAGCTAGCGCCTCCATATCTATGGCTGGCATAGTGTTGAACGATATTTGTGAACTTAGGTGCTTGTCTTCCCAATTGTATGGAAAACCACCGAAAGAAACTTGCGCCATTGCTGCAAATGCAAACGAAAAGGCAAAAACAGAAAGTATTTTTTTAATCATAAGGTTATATGGTTTCGAAAGTGAAGATAATTCAATCTTTTCAAAACCGAACAACAAAAAAAAGAGCGCTAATGGAATTCCTAATCCTTTGGGGCCACTAGTATCTTCCCCTCCACATTTCCATTTAGAACAACAACTACATTGTTTGGAGTATTCAAAAACAACTTACGCAAATCTATGGCTACCTCCTTTTCAATTCTGGCACGACAAGCATCATCATTGTTGACATGCGTAAGTCGAACATTCACTTGCGGAGGTAAGCTTTTCATATATAATTCGTCCCAAGATGCTTCGAAAAAATGCTCGTTGCATCCACCTGAATAGGCCACTTTAACAATTAAAAATCCTCCATCCTGATGCGTTTCAAGTGTTTCAAAATTATCCGATTGCCCTTTGTAATTTATTTCCGCGGGCAACTGAATGGGAAGAATATTTTCAATACTTGGAAAATCTTTTACGGGCACTGCTGCCACCTCTTTGTTCCTTTTGCATGAAACAGACAACAACATTACAAGTGTTGCTGACAAAATAGTTAAGTGCTTGTTCATAATGGATTCGAATTTAGTTCTGTTAATCGTTCTTCTAAGGCCTTCATCTCATCTCTGTATTGAGCGGCTTCCATGAATTCCAAATTCTCTGCCGCTTTTTCCATTTTGCGCCTGGAAGCAGACATTGCCTTTTGAATTTCCTTTTCTCCCCAATTTGCCATAACAGGATCTGCGGCAATGGATGGCCTTGAAAAATCTCCTTCGGAATACATGCGCGGTTTCATTTCAAGGATATCGCTGGCCTGACGAAGAATGGAGGATTTGTGCTTCACAATCTGCGTGGGTTCAATTCCATTCAGCGTATTAAATTCCATTTGCTTCTGTCTTCTGCGCTCTGTTTCATCTATGGTCTGTGCCATGCTGCCCGTTATTTTATCGGCATATAAAATTACCCTACCATGAATATTACGCGCAGCCCTTCCTGCCGTTTGTGTAAGAGATCTTCTATTCCTTAAAAAACCTTCTTTGTCGGCATCTAAAATGGCAACAAGACTTACTTCCGGAAGATCCAATCCCTCTCTCAACAAATTCACTCCAATGAGCACATCTATTTCGCCTTCGCGAAGCTGTGCTAAAATGTTAATCCGCTCGAGTGTGTTTACCTCACTGTGAATGTACCTGCATTTCACATTCATTCGCTCGAGATATTTATGAAGCTCTTCCGCCATACGCTTGGTTAACGTTGTAACGAGAACTCGTTCATTTGCATCAATCGTTTTCTGAATTTCATTCATTAAATCATCTACTTGATTTAAGGAAGGACGAACTTCGATAGGTGGATCTAACAAACCAGTAGGACGAACCACTTGTTCGATGACTACCCCTTCCGTCTTGCGCAATTCAAAATCGGCGGGTGTTGCTGAAACGAATATGACTTGATTCTGAATTGACTCAAATTCATCAAAGGTTAGCGGACGATTATCCATGGCTGAAATGAGTCGGAATCCGTGCTCAATGAGATTCACTTTTCTAGAACGGTCTCCTCCAAACATGGCTCCCACTTGAGGAACCGCAACGTGACTCTCATCAATGACCATTAAAAAATCATTGGGGAAATAATCCAATAAACAGAACGGCCGCTCCCCTGCTTGTCTTCTATCGAAATAACGCGAATAGTTTTCAATACCCGAGCAATACCCCAGTTCTTTCATCATTTCAATATCGTAGTTCACTCGCTCCTCTAAGCGTTTCGCTTCTAACGATTTTCCTTCTTTGTTGAAATTGGTGGTTTGTACAACCATGTCTTGTTGTATCTGCCAGATGGCATCGTGCAGCGTCTCTTTAGACGTTACAAATAAGTTCGCTGGAAAAACTGTTGTCTGGTCGAAAGATGTGGATGTCTTTCCGAGCACGGGATCCAACATCTTGATACTCTCTATTTCATTCCCGAAAAACACTACGCGCAAAGCGTAGTCGGCATAAGCCAAGAAAATATCTACCGTATCGCCTTTCACTCGAAACATTCCGCGTTCTAGTTCTGCATTTGTTCTGCTGTAGAGCGACTCTACTAACTTATACAAAAACGATTGTCGACTCAGTTTCATGCCGACATGAATTGGAATAACACTTTTATGAAATTCCTGCGGGTTACCTATGCCGTATATGCAAGAAATGCTCGCGACCACAATGACATCGCGCCTTCCACTTAACAATGCGCTGGTCGCAGCTAGACGAAGCTTTTCAATTTCCTTGTTTATACTGAGATCCTTCTCGATATAAGTATTGGTAACCGGTAAATAAGCCTCTGGCTGATAGTAGTCGTAATAGCTTACGAAATACTCTACTAAATTATCGGGAAAGAACTGCTTAAACTCGGAATACAATTGTGCCGCCAACGTCTTGTTATGACTAAGAATTATGGTTGGTCGCTGGGTTTGCTCTATGACATTGGCAATGGTAAATGTCTTACCACTTCCTGTAACACCAAGCAATGTTTGATACTTTTCATTTTCATTTAACCCCTTCACCAAATCGTGAATAGCCGCAGGTTGGTCACCTCCAGGCGTGAAGTCTGTTATCAATTTGAATTGCATACGAGCGAATTTAGATTAGAAAAACTGAGGTACAAAAAAAGGTCCGAAATCGGACCTTTTCAAGAATAACTTATATGCTATTTATTCGCCTACAACTTCGAAGTTGAACGTAGCACTTACCTCTTTGTGTAATTTCACACGAGCCTCATAAGTACCTAAGTTCTTAATGTGCTCTTCAGAGATGCTAATGCTCTTTCTGTCGATTGCATAACCTTCTTTCGCTAATGCTTCCGAAAGTTGAATCGTGTTGATGCTACCGAAGATTTTTCCGGTATCAGAAGCTTTAGTAACCAACTTAATGCTTACAGAAGCAATCTTTTCAGCAGTTGCTTGCGCTTCAGCCAAAATTTTCGTTTCCTTGTGAGCACGTTGCTTCAAGTTCTCTGCGTGCATTTTCAATGCTGAATCTGTTGCAGGAACCGCGTATCCTCTTGGGATTAGGTAGTTACGAGCATAACCAGCTTTCACTGCTACGATCTCGTCTTTAGCTCCTAATTTCTCAATGTTTTCTTTTAGTATAATTTGCATGACTAGTCCTCCTTAATTTATTTCAACATGTCAGCTACGTATGGCATTAATGCCAAGTGACGCGCCTTTTTAATTGCTTGAGAAACTTTACGTTGGTATTTCAACGAAGTTCCAGTAAGACGACGTGGAAGGATTTTTCCTTGCTCGTTGCATAACTTCAATAAGAAGTCACCGTCTTTGTAGTCGATGTATTTGATACCTGATTTCTTGAAACGGCAATACTTTGCTTGCTTGGTTTCAATATCAATTGGATTGAGGTAGCGGATTTCTGAATTATCGCTCATGGGTTCAATTTTTTTAGGTTATGCCTCTTTAGCAGCGGCTTTCTTTTCTTTTAATTTGTTTCTGCGGCTTTCTGAATATTCCAAGTGGAATTTATCCATTACTGTAGTTAAGAAGCGAATAACGCGCTCGTCGCGACGGAATTCAGTTTCTAAAACGCCAATAACATCTCCAGCAGCTTCAAACTCCATTAGATAGTAGAAACCAGTTGATTTTTTCTGAATTGGGTAGGCCAATTTGCGGAGGCCCCAGTTCTCTTCGTGTTTAATCGAAGCACCTTTTCCTTTCAGAAACTTTTTGAACTTGTCTACTGTTTCCGCCGCCTGATCATCAGACAGCACGGGAGTCAAAATGAAAACAGTTTCGTAACGATTCATGATATATTGATTTTAAAATGGACGGCAAAAGTACGAAAAACTTTCAAACTTCCAAGCTTTCAATGGAATAGCTTAGAAAAAAGTTAGTCCAACTCCCATATCCTATTCTTTTTCCGAAGGCGAAAACCAGCTAATGAATGCTTTTGCCAAAAATGAAGAACCAAATAGATGACAATGGGAGAGCCAAAGGTCAGAAAGGATAGATAGACAAATGAAAGCCGAATTCGATTTGAATTCATATCGAGTTTTTTCCCTAAAGCATCGCACACCCCGAAAAATCGAAGTTCGCAAAAATCAAATAAGGACTTCATCAAATTCATTTTGTTTCAACTTTTCTGCTCCTAGAGCGCAATTTAGACATTTTCTTGATTCGCAGTACACACTATACAAATGAATTAAGCCTTGAGATTCGAGGGCATTGGTTCCAACAACATCATGAATTTTCCACAAACGAGTAATTCGATTGTCTTCAAGCGGAATCAACTCCAATAACTCAAGTGCCCTTTCCGCGTAGGACTCATCCATTTTTCTTTCATGAAGAAAAAACAACAATGGCGCAAACACATTAACGGCTAGATGACCGAACAATGGATTTATTCTCCCTTTTTTATAGAGCTCCAATTTCCATTCTTTCATTTCGGCTTTGTTAAAAATCATATTCCACCAAAGCGAGATTTGAGGAAGTTCATCGGCTAATTGCTCAATCCGAACTTTGTTGCTTCTCTTCGGACGGATTTTTCCTGTGTTCAGGGCTTGTGATCTTAAGAGACTCCATTCATTTGCTTCAATAAGGGCGGACGCCTTTTTCCAAACAACCGCTTTCGACCGCGCGGACTCGAACCCGAACATCTGAAGCAATACCGCTTTTAACAATTCTGGTTCATCCATCAGTCTGAGTGAACTGCGAAAAGTAAAGCGCGCAGCTACCTGCTCAAACAACTCTCCGTTCAATCCAAAACCAAACGCTCTGAAAAACTTTTCGTAAAACAACTGCAAAAGATCTCCATTCAGCTCCATCGATCTGCTGCGCCACTCGGAAACTCTTTTTTCTAAACGCTCAACCGCCATGCGGTTCATCCAATTTGTTCGAACAACACTTCGCAAGTCGCCGAAATTGCCACCACAAGGAATATGGTCCTGAACATTCTTCCATTGCTGAACGGTTTCCCATTGACCTTCGATAATATGATTTTTCAATTCGAGAATTGGAACGTTTGCAGGTATTTGCTTATCCATTTCATAAACAACGTGAAGAATCACATTGTCATATCTCGAATCACCCGTGTGCCCATGAAGCAACCAATCCGATGATTTCAAATGCAGTTCAACCGGTCCGCACCAAAGAACGTCTCCGATTTGAACCCGCGCATCCATGAAATCTGGTCCCGCATGTCGGTTTAAAAAACCGGGGTATTCAACCTGTACAACATTGCCATCTGTTGTTGTCAAAGGCAGTTGGGTGAACGACTGTGTTCGCCAAACGAAATGTAAAAATTCTTCTTTCATGATTCGAATTTCTGATGACTATTCCAGAAAGTCAAGAAATGCTTATGCCATAAAATCGCTGTGTACCTTGATTTTACTTATCTTTATAACGCATAAAATTTTTCAAATGAAACACCTTTACCTTTTTCTTTTCCTCACTTTGTCGATTCACACGCTTGCACAGCCGGGCGATACTACGATCGTTCAAACCTTCTCATTCGCCGCACAAAACAATCCTGCAACCGGCTACGACTCGCCTGGAAGAAGGTGGTTTCAATTTCCCGCTTCGAACAATGGCGTGAACTATCAAAAGGTTTTGATGTATCATACATTGAAATGCTTTAGCGACGGAACAGCAGGCGGATTAGCCTACCCATGCGGAGAGTGGGATTATCTTACCTACAATAATTTATTCGAGCACACAGGAATGTTAGACTCCACTCTTCAGCAACATCCGCATTTCTTAATCAACAATCAAAATTTCAGCTCGGCTCCCATTCGCGCTGCTGCACCCTTTGATATTTTTCAAACGGAACAAATCACTTCAACATTAAATAATCCGGGAGATGCTCTTTCATATAGCGTAGGCAATAACATTCAAACCTCCAATGCACCTTTCACAAGTGATGCAAGTGCGCGCTACCAATGGCTCTATTCATCAACGGAACTTGCCACGGCGGGGGTTCAAGCTGGAAATATTTGGCAGATCGGTTTCGATCTTTCTGGAAATGCGGGTGCTTATCAGAACTTACGTATTCGAATCAAATCAACCGCTGCAACCGCATTAACTGCCTTAGACAACAGCGCTATCAGCACTTACTACCTTAGCAATACCTCTGTTAATCAGAATGGGACATTCTATTTAACCTTGAACTCCCCTTTCTCATGGGACGGAGCAAGTAACATTCTTGTTGAAGTGTCTTATGACGGAAACCCTTCAGAGCTCGGGATTGCAGCATTGGGCGAAGCTTCCAACTTAAATGCAATAGCTTCTATTGGAAATAATAAATTCGTTCGATTCGATGGCAACGATGAAATTCGCATTCCTGCTTCAGCTTTCGCCTCCATTTCTAATGAAATAACGATTGCCTTTTGGTTACGCGGAGACGCGAATGCACAACCTGAAAACGGAACAACCTTCGAAGCAAAAAACAGTAGCAACAATCGTGTACTGAATGTACACTTACCCTGGAGCAACAGCCGTGTGTATTGGGATGCCGGAAATTCAGGAGGAAGTTATGACCGCATAGATAAAGCCGCTAACCCTGCCGATTATGAAGGCGTTTGGAACCACTGGGCATTTACAAAAAACACAGTGACCGGAGAAATGAAAGCATACCTCAACGGAGTGCTTTGGCACAGCGGAACAGGTAAAGTTTTCCCTATGAGTAACATTACCCAATTCAGCATTGGTGCGGCTTCTACATGGAGTAATTTCTATCGCGGCGACATTGATGATTTCACTGTTTTCTCCAGCGAATTGAACGACGCGGAAATTCAAAACATTTATTCCGGCGGGCCAAGCGATCCTTCACTGTTGGTGCAATACAATTTCAACAACGATAGCAACGGAGCTGTAAATGATATTTCAGGAAACAATTTCAACGGATACACTTTAGGCAATCCGAATTTCATTCCATACAACGGATACGAATTAACGCAGTCTGCTCAAGCAATAGACTTCAGACCTAAAATATATTTCACTCAAGGAAATACCCTAACAACTGCGCAAACAACAAGTACGATTAATGTTGAAGTTTATGATGCGCCCATTTCAAAAATTGAATATGAGATTATGAATCACAACCCTCAAATTCTAAACATTGCAACGACTTACTTATCGCGCTGGCAGTTCACTTACAATTCACTTGGTGAAAAGATTGACAGCACATTCGCAGCAGAAGATGCAATCTTAACCAACGATACTCTGTTTTATTATGGCGCTCCATTCGATGTTGTGAATCGTTACGAATTGGGCAGATTCATTACTCCTTATGGAATACAATTGGATTTGGGAGATGGTTGGACATGGATTTATGATGTTACGGATTTCGCAAACTTGCTTCGCGACAGTGTTGAACTTGAAGCCGGAAACTGGCAAGAACTTCTCGATTTGAAATTTGTATTCATTGAAGGAACTCCCGCACGTGATGTGAAGCGCATTGCCAACGTATGGCAAGGAAACTACGGCCTTGGTGGATTTAACAATGCGGTGAATGAAAAGACATTCACACTTCAACCCAATGAAAGTGAGTTAAAACTTCGTACGACTTTAACAGGTCACGGCTTCGGAAACGACGCGAACAACTGCGGTGAGTTCTGTTACAACACACATTCAATTAATGTAAATGGAAGCCCAACTTTCAGTTGGGAAATTATGCACGACTGTGACAAGAATCCGCTATTTCCGCAAGGAGGAACGTGGATCTACGCACGTGGAGGTTGGTGCCCTGGAATGGAGGGAAAAACAGAAGAATTCGAATTGACTCCATTCATTCAAAACAATCAAGTAAGCGCTGAATATAACATTACAACAGATCCTTACGGAAACTACGTTACCGAGAGTCAGGCTATTTATTACGGCGCGAAAAACCATGCCCACGATCCTGAAATTGAACAAGTCCTTGCCCCGAGCAATTGGGAAAATCATTCGCGTTGGAACCCCATTTGCGACAACCCGAAATTTGTTTTACGCAACAAAGGATCACAACCCTTGACCGATGTTAAGATTTCTTATGGTGTTATTGGAGGTGCTACTGAAGTCTATACTTGGACTGGAAACCTTGGCTTTATGGAAAGTGAAGTGGTTGAATTAACCTACAGCGATCCTGCACTTTGGAATGCAACTTCCACAACCGGAAGATTCTTTATTGATCTTGGTGAAAGCACTGATGGTGTAGATAACAACCCGTCGAATAACCATGCTGAATCTGCATTTACTCGCCCACCGGTATATTCTTATTTACCGAATACAGATAACAACAAGCTTATTGTCATCTTCAGAACAAATGCTTCCTTCGCAGAAAGTGCTTATACTCTTTATGACATAAACGACAACGTGATTTTCACACGCACATTCTCGCAAGCGAATACAACGCATCGCGACACGTTGGAGTTGAACGCAGGGTGTTACCGATTTAAAATTACAGACGCTGGTGGCGATGGGCTTTCGTTTTTCGCCAATAATGACGGAAATGGCTACTGCAATTTGGATCGTGTAGCAGGTGCTTATTTCAAGCAATTCGAAAACGACTTTGGCGCTGAGATTGAACAATATTTTTATTGGAATACAAATCTTGTTGGCGTTGAAGAGGAGCGAGTTAATTCTACTCAAATTCTTTTAATGCCCAATCCGGCCAAACAAAAAGTGAAACTTATCGCAAATGGATTTGACGAACGTTTGACGTATTCATTGTACAACATACAAGGACAAGTTTGCAAGCAAGAACGTATCAATCGCTCAGACAAAACAAGTTCAATAGACATTGACTTGAATGGAATAAGTGCTGGAATCTATTTTGTTAAAGTGCAAGACTTCAACAACAGTTCAACGGTGAAGTTAATAGTTGAATAAGAAACTAAATCTTATTACTTCTTGAAAGCAAAGCTGCGTCTAATAAGGTGATTGCGCCCATTGCTTCTACAACCGCCACTGCGCGTGGAAGTACGCATGGATCGTGTCTTCCAGCCGCTTCTAATTCAACTTCTTGATTGTTTGAATCGCGTGCGATTTGTTTTTTTCCTATGGTGCTGGTTGGCTTGAAAGCAATCTTGCACACAATGTCTTTGCCGTTTGAAATTCCCCCTTGTATTCCGCCGTCGTGGTTGGTTTGAAGGGAATCGTTATTCTCACTTCCTTTTCTTAATGTGGAAGAAAAACCATCTCCGATTTCAAATGCTTTAACCGCATTTATCGAAAGCATGGCGTGTCCCAATTGGGCATGTAGCTTATCGAATACAGGCTCTCCCCAACCTGCAGGAACGCCGGTTGCAACGCAAGTAATAATTCCACCGAGACTGTCTTTCTCTTCTTTGGCTTGACGAATTGCAGCTTCCATGCGAGCGGCTGTTTCTTCATGTGGACAACGAATAGCTGAGCTGTAAATCCCATCCAAATTCAATTTATCATAAGTAACTGGAACCATGATTTTATGAACGCTACTCACATAAGCACTCACCCGAATGTTCATTCGGTTTAGTACCGACTTCGCAATTGCTCCAGCAACCACGCGACATGCCGTTTCCCTCGCCGAGCTTCTTCCACCACCCCTATGATCACGAATTCCAAATTTCTCTTGCCAAGTATAATCGGCGTGTCCGGGACGAAATACATCTTTTAAATTATTGTAGTCGCTAGAATTGTGATCTTCGTTTTGAATGATAAATCCTATGGGCGCACCGGTAGCTATTCCATTCAAAACACCAGAAAGAATTTGAACACGATCCGATTCTTTTCGTGAAGTGGTTAGATCGCTCTGCCCCGGCTTTCTTCGATCCAATTCAATCTGAATAAAAACTTCATCAATGACAACTCCCGCGGGACAACCGTCAACAACACCTCCAATAGCAGGACCGTGAGATTCTCCAAATGTGGTGAGTCGAAATAAATTTCCAAATGTATTTCCTGCCATGTTGCGAAGTTAATTAGCTTTTACGTCTACAATTTTACCTTCCACAATAACTTGATCAATGTTGTTTTCGCCGAAGTAATAGAACAATTCAGCCAATGAATTCAATGGTTTTGTTATGATGAAGGATGCTTTCTTTCCAATTGCAATACTGCCTAACACATCTTGCACATCCATAGCGAAAGCCCCATTCAATGTAGAAGCATTCACAACTTCATTGGGAAGCATGCGCTGCTGAATGCAAGCGAGACTGTTCACGAAATTCATATTTCCTGAAGGGGAAGAACCGGGGTTGAAGTCAGTTGCTAAAGCGATTGGCAAGCCTGCATCAATTATTTTTCGAGCTGGCGTGTAGGGAATTCGTAAAAAGAAAGAGCACGCTGGAAGTGCGACGGGCATTGTGTTTCCTTCCAACAAACTATTTACATCTTCATCTGTTAATTCTTCTAAATGATCTACACTGCGCGCATTTCGTTTCACCGCGGCATCTATTCCACCAATGATATTGAATTGATTTACGTGCACCTTAGCAGGAATTCCTAGCACTTGAGCAGCGTCTATTAATTGATTCATTTGCGCCACAGAGAAATATCCATCTTCACAAAAAGCATCTACAAAATCTGCGAGATCTTCTGCTGCAACTTTTGGAAGAACTCCATTCACCATAAGATTAACAAACTCCTCCACTCGATCTTTATATTCTAGTGGAATGGCGTGCAACGCAAGGAAAGTCGATTTAATCTGAACGGGATGCTCATATTTTAATCGTTTGATTACGCGAAGCATTTTCAATTCGTTCTCTTCATCGAGACCGTAACCGCTTTTAATTTCGACTGCTACGGTACCCGCGCTCATCATCACATTCAATCGCTCAAACGCGGCCGTGAACAACTCATCTTCACTCATGGAGGCTAACTTCTTTGCGCTATTCAAAATACCGCCACCACGCTTTGCTATTTCCTCGTAGGTCAAACCGTTTAAACGATCTTCGAACTCGTCGGCACGCGAAGCCGCGAACACCGTATGCGTGTGACTGTCGCACCATCCGGGAAGAACATACTTGCCGGCCGCATCAATGACTGTTAAATCTCTCCAATCTTCAATCCCATCAAAATCATCCATAGAGCCAAATGCAGCTATGGTTCCTTTCTCAACTGCTAACCAAGCATTTTCAATACATGGGAGCACATTCATATTCGCTCCTTTCACAGACGAGACTTCCTGAGAATGAGTCCCGTAGAGTGATTTTATATTTTTTATGAATATTTTCATGTTGTACAAAGATGCATTATTCTTAAATTTGCCGTCGCGCGCCTATAGCTCAGTTGGTTAGAGCAACAGACTCATAATCTGTGGGTCCCTGGTTCGAGCCCAGGTGGGCGCACAAAGATAACCCCGCACTTGCGGGGTTTTTCGTTTCATTATTCAACGACTATTTTCTTCGTTGAAATTGACTTTTCACCTGAAAGCTTCAACCAATAAACACCCTGTTTCAACTTTTCAGTTTCATTGAAAAAGCCTTGTTGTAAAATCATTTGTTTCAAAACACGCTTACCCGTTGCGTCAAATAACTCAACTGTATTGAACATTTCACTCTTCCATTGAATGGAGAATGTTCCTTGATTGGGATTCGGAAAAACGTTTATGGGATTGCTTTCAACATCATTTACGTTACCGCATAGCATGCATGCAGCAAGAGGCGCAGCTGACACAAAGGAATGTGCCGTTACATAATCTGTGTAAAGTGCTTCTACACATTCCGCATTCAAAAAATAACGAAGCCAAGCCGTCATCATTGTTAAATATGCTTCCTGCTGATCTGCTCTTGCTAAACTTCCGCCCAATGGTTCTCCGAAATCGCACAATGTACCTGCAGCAATGTATCCGCAGTGTGAACCTCCAGTTAGTGTAACAAACGTTTTGCAGCCATTTGTGCCATCAAAAATGGGTTGATGATTATCGGCAGGTGGTGTAACAGCGTCATCGCTCCCTGAAAAAATCAAAGAGTTGCAGTTAACAGAAGATGCCGCTGCAATTGCACTAGGATTTGTCTCTGCAGGTGCTAAGCCCACAATGGCATCAATCAAAGGATCAGAAGCTGCTGCTAACCAGGCTGCTCCGCCACCCATGCTGTGACCAATCACGGCTTCTTTTTCTTGACTCACAATGTTGTGCAAAATTGAAGATGAATTTTGAGATTCGAGTTGAAGGGCATGTGTAACAAAAGCCAAATCAAGCCCGAATTCTTGGTGGTTAGGAGAAAATCCAGTCTCTGTGTTCACGAGCGCAACAACGAAGCCGAAAGGAATCAAATGTTCAGCGATTAAACCATAGCTTGACGCACCAATGACGAACCCATGTCCAACCGCAATTGCTGGAAACCCATTCAGCCCCAAAGACGCGGGATCTAAAGCAGTTGTATTGTCTCCGGCTGAAGTCGCTGGATAATAAACTTCACAAGGAATAGGGCGATTGTTTCGCGTAGCATCCGTGAAGGTCAATGTGGTATGTCCAAGACCTTGCGCGAAAGAAAATCCGATTGAGAAGAAAGCAAAAACAAAAAGTAACGTTTTTTTCATTTTATTTTTTTTGAAGGGGAACTACTTGAATTCCTGTTGAAGATTCAATTACGAAATAATACTGCCCGACTGGCTGGGGAGTCAAATCCACGTGGTAAATAGCCCACGGTTCGCTGTAGTTGTAATCCCACTTGTAATATTTAACTGATCTTCCACTACTGTCATAGAGGTAGTGGTAATTGTTTGTTTCCGGAAAATTTCCTTCTACACGAATTTCGAATTGCCCGTCTGAAGGCTGAGGGAAAACGAGGACCGAATGTTCATTCGGTTGACTGTATATGTGATTGGAAAGATTCACAAAAGCCTTCCAGAAATCTGGAATACCATAACCCATAGAATCGTTAGGCGTTGAATACAAACTTGCGCTTTCTTCAATGGCATTGAAAATATCCATATTCGTTGCTGTTGGAAAAGCTTGCCAGAGTGTTGCTGCCATTCCTGCAAGAATGGGAGAACTAAATGAAGTTCCATTTCCTCTAGAAATCGTGCTATCCATTGCGGCATATACCGTTTGTCTTCCCATGGCAACAACATTCGGTTTTACATCGTTAAGTCCAGGAGGATGATAACCCGAAAATGAAGCGTGATTGCCATTCAAATCTACAGCACCTATGCACAACACGTGTTCTGCATCTGACGGAGCCGTAATGACGTGCCAAGGATCATCGCCGCTATTGCCGGCACTATTCACAACCAAAGTTCCTTTTAACGCGCAAATTTCAGCGGCTTGCGAAATTCGAGTTGTACTTCCGTTCATTTCCGAGGTTGAATAGTTCATGTAATCTTCATCGAACAGCGAATATCCCAAACTCGAATTAATTACATCAATGCCTATACTATCGGCCCACTCTGCCGCTTGAATCCACGTATCTTCTTCCAATCGAACTTCACGAAAAACATCTTCGGTTTGAAATAAATAATAGTTCGCTTCAACGGCAGTTCCGTAAAGCGAATCTTTCATTATTCCCGCCATATGGCTCAGCACCATAGTACCATGTGTTGAAGCGTCAAACACCGCTGGAGAATTGTAATGAAGAAAATCGTGCGTTTCAATAATTCTTCCTTCATCAAACAAATGAGACATTGCAGGAAGCAAATCTGCAAAGAGAAATCCGCCATCAAAAACGGCAATGTCCATACCTTGTCCATTCAAACCTAGCTGATGAAGTAGATGTCCGTTTAACATTTCTGTTTGACGAAAACTCGGGCCGTAGAACTCGTCTGAAACCATTGCGTCTTCTGACTGCGTTCCTTTGTGAATGGAAACTTTCTCGAATGGAATACTTGGCAATGATTTCACTTGGAATACACACGGAAGAGACTCCACTTGCTGTTTCCAAGAAGCCGCAATAGCTGTATCCAAGAGCTCCACGGTAATTGAATTGAACCACTTACTCTTCAACAACAAATTTGAATTTCCAAGTTGAAGGACTTGTTGTATGTATAATTGGTTCACAGGAATATCGAGTGAATCGAAACCTACGCCAGTTCTAATCCTTCGATCCACTGCCTTCTGAGAAAGAAATTGACGGGGCGCCGAAAGAGAAAAACTCGAGTTGTCTTTATTTTTAAATTGAATGAAATAAGTATTGTACGACGACTGAGCATGGGCTATATAAAGACTACTCAAGGAAAAAGTCAGAAATAAAAAACAGAAAAAACTGCGCATACGCTTATTTCGTTGACTTTAATATCCCCTTTTCATAAACTTCTATTTTCTCAACCTCACCGCCAATGTTGAAATAGGTAATCTCACCATTCAATTTACCTCCAAGATAATTGCCCTTCCTCTTAACTTGGGTGTCAACCAATTGCTCTCTATAAATTATTCCCTCAGCCTGATCTTCTTCACTTGCTGGTATCTGTATGAAATGCCCCGTTTCATAAAACTCTACAAATTTCCCTTCCAACAAAAAGTTTCTGTAAGTGTACTCTGCCTTTGGAATTTCATTTGCAAAATAAAAATCGAAGGTACCATTCGCGTATTTCTTTTCTCCTTCTATATCATTTTTAAAAATCACAACGGCTTCTAAAACACCGCTTGGCGCATAGTATGACCACTCCCCTTCCTTTTTTCCTTTAACGAACTTACCCTCTTTGCGTTTTCTTCCTTCACTGTCATTAAAAACTACAACACCATGGAAGTTATCATCTAAATACGCGCCTTTCTTGGCTAATAGGCCATCGCTGTTGAATTCCTGAAAAGGACCATTTAATTTACCATTCACATAAATTAATTCATGTGACAGCTGACCGTTGGAGTAATAAACCTTTGATTCTCCAGAAAGAATATTGTCTTTGTAGTTTTCAAACCGAATCAAATGTCCCTTTTCATCATAAAATTCCCAACGACCTTCCTTGTTTCTATTCCATTTTTTATTAATGCTCTTACCAACATACCTTCCTTTACTTATAACCGTTTTACCATCCGCGTAGTAATTGGTAACATCGTTAATGGTGGTATCTTGAACATGATCTACAACTGATTTCAAAAGACCATTTTCGCTATAAAACTCAAAAATACCCGTCGGCACACCATGAGCGAATTTTCCTTTATAATACATAATATCATTATGGCTTTGATAAACTCTTATCCATATACCATCACGCTTGTTCTTAGCATCGAAGGCATTATAATCCTTTCCAAATTCCCCGTCAGGAAACACCTTGCCTGGAACTTGGGAGAAACCATCTTGCAATGAAACAAGCAATGCGGCCAAAGTAAATATCACACGGATTTTTGTAATCATATCTTTAATAGTTTCTTAATTCATAGGGAAAATTAGGCCAAAAAAAAACTGATTCCAATTTTAAATAAAAATCATTTTCAACAGCCCGCTTGTTTCACTAATTTTGCAAAAAATAGAACACATGAAAGTAACTGTTGTTGGAGCGGGAAATGTTGGTGCAACTTGTGCCGATGTATTAGCTCATCGAGAAATTGCCAACGAGATTGTATTGTTGGACATCAAGCCAGGATTTGCAGAAGGAAAAGCCCTTGACATCTGGCAAACAGCCCCTATAAATTTATATGACAGCAGAACCGTTGGTAGCACCAATGATTATGCTGCAACAGCTAATTCAGATGTTGTTGTAATCACAAGCGGATTGCCTAGAAAGCCAGGTATGAGTCGTGATGATTTGATCGCGACAAACGCCGGCATTGTAAAAAGTGTTACTGAAAATATCGTCAAGTATTCTCCAGATGCAATTATTGTTATTGTATCGAATCCACTTGACGTTATGACCTACTGCGCATTCCTTGCGGCAAAAGTTGACAGCAAGAAAGTATTCGGAATGGCTGGCATACTTGACACTGCGCGTTACCGTGCGTTCATTGCTTCTGAATTGAACTGCTCACCAAAAGACATTCAAGCGGTGTTGATGGGTGGACATGGGGATACCATGGTTCCGCTTCCGCGTTACACAACTGTTGGAGGGATTCCGGTAACTGAATTAATTTCTGAAGAGAAATTGAATGCTATTGTTGATCGCACGAAGACTGGCGGTGGCGAAATTGTAAATCTTTTGGGAACCTCTGCATGGTATGCTCCTGGAGCTGCTGCTGCACAGATGGTTGAAGCAATCGTTCGCGACCAAAAGCGAATTTTCCCAGTTTGCGCGTTATTGAACGGTGAGTACGGGATGAAAGATATTTATCTTGGCGTTCCAGTTAAACTTGGTAAAAACGGAATTGAAGAAATTATTGAATTGAAGTTGAATGATTCTGAGAAGGCTTTGTTAGAGAGCTCTGCTACTTCGGTTAAAGAAGTCATGGGGGTTTTAGATTCAATGAATTTGTTCTAACTTATTTTGTTCGAAACGAAAACAGCACAAACAAGTGCTGTTTTTTTTTGCTATTTCTTTCTATAGAGCCGCACATAAAAAGGGAGGTCATTGAGGGGGCGGTATTCCTTTTTCGGTCTGAATTCCTTCAAAAAAACCAAGGTTGAATCTGCTTCTATTTCTTCGATTGGAGTTTGCTCTTCATTCGGGCCGTAGTGACCATCCCACACAATTAAATCGCCGCTTTGAGCGAACATAAAGTCCCGTAATTGGTGGTTCTTACTATAATCATTAGGATCGATGTTTAAAAGAACTGTTACATAGGCATGCCCCGCAAAAACCCTCCCTTCCGTTTTAATATTTTCAGCTAACATCCATTGATGCATGTTATCTAAAACAGATTCTTCAATTCCATATTCCACGGGGGCTCCAAAGGCTCCGAGAATGAGCGTATTTGAACCGAAAGCAGTTCCGCATAAAACAAATACGAGCACTTTCACGGAATTCCATTTTCCTAATCTCGGTTTCGCGTCTAAGAATTTATTCATTTCAATTAACGCAATAATTACCATAGGTGCAGCTACCACGAACATAACTCGAAGCAATCCTAAACTAGCCCACATGCCCAACCACCACAATGTTGTATGTGCCATGAAATAACCCCAAAAGGAACCTAAGACAATCCAGAATAACACTTGATGCCTCAACACGAAAGTATCAGAATCTGCCGAAGCTACACCCTTCTTCCTGTCTATTGTTATTCTGTTTTGAACCTCGGAAACACTGTTCCAAGTGTATTTCAGCAAGAAAAAAAATCCGATTCCAAAAACAGGAATTGACCAAATAAAGAAGTGAAAGAAACTTCCACTTCCGTATGCAGTAATCTCTGTATGAACATAAGGATTAGATTCGAAAATCCATAACGGTAAGCCTGTATAACAAAATCCTATAGTGTTCAGAACAATGGATCCGAAGGCCAATAAAGGAAGGTATTTCCAACGTCTGGTAAAAAAGAAAAACATGGCTGCAATTCCAAGAACAACAAACCCCTCGCTTCTTGCAAAAGGCATAAAACTTAGAATCAAAGCGGCAACAGCGAACTTCCTTTTTAAACTCCAATGAATAAACAGGATAAGAAAAAGCGCGCAAATTATTTCAGTAAGCGCTGAAACTGCATTATCAAAAACAACAGGACACGTGAGGAAAAGCAATGGTGCTAACCAGCTTCTTTTCAGTTGAAGTTGATTTGCAATTTTCAACACGAGGAAGGCTTCAAAAAATATTAAGGCAAGATTTGCCCAAATCACTGCTTTCAATCCGAATTGCGCAATTGGTGAAAAAAGCACTGTAAATACTGGCTTTCCCCATTGATTTAAGAGAAGCTCAGGATGAATCCATGAATAACGAGACATTTGATAATGAACGAAGGTATCTGCTCCGCCATTCACTCCGTTTGCAAAGAGGGCCAGCAGAATGTAAACGACTGCCGCTACGCCGAAAACCTTTCCTTCCGGCTTCTCCCAGAACCTCGTAAGGGTATTCATTAAGCCTTTACGCTTTCCGATTTAACACGGGAGATAAAATCATCGAAAAGGTATCTAGAGTCATGCGGTCCAGCGCTTGCTTCTGGATGATACTGAACAGAAAATACGGGTTTTGATTTCAAACGAATTCCAGCGACGGTATTGTCATTTAAGTGAATATGTGTAATCTCAATATCTGAATTGTTCGCTATGCTTTCCTTTGAGATCACAAAGCCATGATTTTGGCTTGTTATTTCACCTTTTCCGGTGATGAGATTTTTAATAGGGTGATTCACGCCACGATGACCGTTAAACATTTTCTCCGTTTTAAGTCCTTGACTCAGACCAATCAACTGATGACCAAGACATATACCGAAACACGGCATTCCTGTTTCAATAATCTTTGCAGTCAAATCTATTGTATAGGGCATTGCCGACGGATCGCCGGGGCCATTTGAAAACATGACACCATCGGGAGACCAGGCTTGAATTTCTTCCAAGGAAACGTTCAAAGGAAATACTTTAATAAATGCTCCGCGTTCTGCTAGACAGCGCAGAATGTTCAACTTCACTCCAAAGTCAAGAACAGCAATTTTAACTTCAGCATCTGAGCATCCGTATTCAAAGGCCTCCTTGCAAGCCACTCGGGAAGCCAATTCTAGGCCATCCATGTTAGGGGCCTTGTCCAACGATTGTCGTAGAAATTCAATATCGGTTGACTCGGTTGAAATAATACAATTCATTGCTCCATTGGTGCGAATATGACGAACCAATGCGCGAGTATCTAAATCGCAAATCCCAACAACACCGTCACGAACGAGATAATCTTGAAGTGTTCCTGCACCACCAACTCGGCTTGCAACATCGGAAAATTTCTTAATGATAATTCCTGACACTTGACATTTTCCAGACTCTACTTCTTCTGAATGAACTCCATAATTCCCAATGTGGGAAGTTGCCATAACCAAACACTGTCCGTAATAAGAGGGGTCAGTAAAAACCTCTTGGTATCCAGTCATTGCCGTGTTGAAGGCAATCTCACCAGTTGATGTTCCTTTCGCGCCACAACTTTGGCCATAAAAAACGGTACCGTCTTGAAGGAGCAGCACCGCAGGTATAGATTCTTGTCTCATTAAAGAACAAAGTTAAGATTATCAGCCAAAGAATAAAAGCGAACTTTTCAACAACTTACAAATTCGCAGATAAGAAAGTACACTTTCATCGAAATCTAGCACCAAATAAACAGTCCGACGATTGACATACATGATGGCTTCTTGCGATTCTCTTTGAAGATACAATTTCCATCTATTCGAAATTCGCTGTAAAAACAAAAGCAGCAAGATTACAATATGCAATCTGCTGCTTTAATTTTTATTCATGTCAAGTGGAATTATTCCGCTGACGTAGAGTCGTCTTTCTTTTTTCTTGTTTTTTTCGGCTTCGCCTCTGCATCAACCTCTGTAGCTTCGATTACATCTGTACCGCCTTCTAAGGCAACATCATCTGTTT
Organism: Flavobacteriales bacterium; assembly: GCA_947466425.1. GTDB lineage: Bacteria > Bacteroidota > Bacteroidia > Flavobacteriales_D > Sanyastnellaceae > CAIZGX01. Next base: position 89,224 of record CANIBZ010000003.1, on the reverse strand, counting down.
TCTTAGCCGCACCACGACGAGTACGTTTTTTAGCTGTTGCCTGCTCAACTTCTTTACCGTAGATTGTGTTAAAATCAACTAGCTCCATCATACACATTTCCGCGTTATCACCTTGACGGTATCCCGTGCGAATGATACGTGTGTATCCACCAGGGCGAGTCGCTATTTCCGGAGCGATGGCACGAAACAATTCAGTAACAGCTTCTTTGTTTTTCAAATAACTGAAAACGGTTCTTCTGTTGTGTGTGCTGTCGGTTTTCGACTTGGTGAGGAGTGGTTCAACATACTTACGTAAAGCTTTCGCTTTAGCAAGTGTTGTATTAATGCGTTTGTGCTCGATAAGTGAGTTTGCCATATTAGCTAGCATTGCACGACGGTGCTCTGCCTTTCTACCTAAATGGTTATTCGTTTTTCCGTGTCTCATAATTGTACTTTCTGCTACTGATTGTCAGTAGGGGTTAATCTCTATCCAATTTATACTTTGCAACGTTCATTCCGAAGTGCAAACCTTTGCTTTCTACTAATTCTTCCAACTCGGTAAGAGATTTCTTTCCAAAGTTACGGAACTTCAACAAATCGTTCTTGTTGAAAGACACTAAGTCACCTAATGTTTCAATATCGGCAGCTTTCAAGCAATTCAATGCACGAACGCTTAAGTCCATATCCACTAGCTTCGTTTTCAACAATTGACGCATGTGCAATGAAGACTCATCAAACTCTTCTACTTCGCGCTTGATTTCAGTTTCAAGCGTAATACGCTCGTCGCTAAACAACATGAAGTGATGAATTAATATTTTAGCTGCTTCTTGAAGTGCGTTTTTAGGAGTAATTGAACCATCACCTTGGATTTCAAGGATTAGCTTCTCATAGTCAGTCTTTTGCTCTACACGGAAGTTTTCCACAGAAAATTTCACGTTACGTATTGGAGTGAAGATCGAATCGATGAACACTGTTCCAACTGGTGCACTTGACGTTTTGTTTTCTTCAGCAGGTCTGTAACCACGTCCCATACCAATCGCTAAATCAATACGTAACTTTACTTTTGGCTCCATGTTGCAGATAACTAAATCTGGGTTCAACACTTGGAAAGCTGATGTGAAATTACTTATATCTCCAGCCTTGAATTGCTCCTGACCGTTAATGCTAATAGTAACTTTCTCGTAATCTGTCCCTTCAATTTGACGCTTGAAACGAACTTGTTTCAAATTAAGGATGATTTCGGTAACATCTTCCACAACTCCTTTGATAGAAGAAAACTCGTGATCTACGCCTTCAATTTTGATTGAAGTGATAGCGAAACCTTCAAGAGAAGAAAGAAGGATACGACGTAATGCGTTTCCAATCGTTATTCCGAAGCCTGGTTCCAGAGGACGAAATTCGAAAGTACCTGTAAAGTCATTGCTTTCTAGCATTACGACTTTGTCCGGTTTTACGAAATCTAATATAGCCATTGAGTTAATTTTAAATTAAGGATTATTTAGAGTACAATTCGACGATTAATTGCTCGCGAATGTTTTCTGGTATTTGAACACGCTCAGGGAATTTCATGAAAACGCCCTCTTTGTTAGAATCGTTCCAAGCCAACCAGTCGAAATTCTTACGGGTAGCTAATGCCATCGTAATTGCTTCTAATGATTTCGATTTTTCACGAACTGAAATACGATCTCCTGGACGCAATTGGTATGAAGGGATGTTTACAACATTTCCGTTTACCAAAATATGGTTGTGAGAAACCAGTTGACGAGCACCGCTGCGTTTTGTAGCAATTCCTAAACGGAAAACAGTGTTATCGAGACGTGATTCGCACAGTGCTAATAGGATTTCTCCGGTTACACCTGGACGTGCTGAAGCTTTCTTGTACAAATTAGAGAACTGACGCTCAAGGATACCGTAGGTATATTTTGCCTTCTGCTTTTCAGTTAACTGAATTGAATATTCGCTTTGCTTCGCGCGACGCTTGTTCGGACCGTGTTGTCCGGGTGGGAAGTTACGCTTCTCTAGTCCTTTATCAGGTCCGTAGATTGCTTCACGAAATCTTCGCGCAATCTTTGTTTTTGGGCCAATGTATCTTGCCATTTCTTTTTCTTCTAAAAATTAGATTCTTCTTGCTTTTGGAGGGCGACAACCGTTGTGAGGAAGCGGAGTCGTGTCAACGATTTCCAATACTTCAATTCCAACTGTGTTAATGGTGCGGATTGCAGACTCGCGTCCAGCTCCTGGTCCTTTAACAAACACCTTTACCTTTCTTAGACCAAGATCATGGGCTTCTTTACCGCATTGCTCTGCAGCCATTTGAGCGGCGTACGGAGTGTTCTTTTTAGAACCACGGAATCCCATTTTCCCTGCAGATGACCATGAGATCACCTGTCCAGAATTATTGGTTAAACTAATGATGATGTTGTTAAACGTGGACTGAATATGGGCTTGTCCCATAGCTTCCACCACCACATTTTTCTTTTTCTTTTTTTCTACTTTGGCCATTTCTCTTGCCTTAGCTTATTGATTATTTAACTGCTTTCTTTTTATTCGCAACTGTCTTACGTTTTCCTTTACGGGTACGAGAGTTGTTTTTGGTACTTTGACCACGAAGTGGCAAACCAGAGCGGTGACGAACACCTCTGTAGCAACCGATATCCATTAATCGCTTAATGTTTAATTGAGTTTCTGAACGCAAGGCGCCTTCTACTTTCAATTCTTCGGTTATGAAATTACGAATCAAACCTAATTCTTCGTCGTTCCATTCTTGAACTTTCTTATCATAAGAAATTCCAGCCTGTTCCAAGATTCTACGTGACGTTGAACGTCCTATTCCGTAGATGTAGGTGAGTCCTATTTCACCTCTTTTGTTACGCGGTAGATCTATACCTGCAATCCTTGCCATAGTTATTCTTTATTTTAAGGAATTATCCTTGTCTTTGTTTGAATTTCGGGTTTTTCTTGTTTATTACATAAAGCTTACCTTTTCGGCTAACGATTTTGCAGTCAGCTGAACGCTTTTTAATTGAAGCACGTACTTTCATATCTCTACTACTTTATTATTTATATCGAAAACAAATTCGACCTTTAGTTAAATCGTAAGGCGACATTTCCACTTTCACTTTATCTCCTGGAAGAATTCGAATGTAGTGCATTCGCATTTTCCCTGAAATATGAGCTACGATGATGTGTCCATTTTCAAGCTCCACACGGAACATTGCATTTGACAATGCCTCAACAATGGTTCCGTCTAGTTCTATCGATGTCTGTTTCGCCATTCAGTTTTTTATTATTTTTTTCCAGCTAACGCTGCGTCTATCTCTTCAAATGAAGACAATTTCTCTGCTCCTCCTACTCCAACTGCCACTGTGTGTTCAAAGTGTGCACTTGGCTTTCCGTCTTGCGTCTCAATTGTCCACCCGTCTTTCAATTGTCTTACGTTTTTCGTTCCAAGGTTAATCATTGGTTCAATTGCAATAACCAACCCTTCAGTCATAACCAAGCCATGCCCTCTTCTACCGTAGTTCGGCACTTCCGGAGCTTCATGTAACTGAATCCCCACTCCGTGTCCAACCAACTCACGAACTACACCGTATCCGTTAGCCTCTGCATAATTCTGCACAGCATAACCGATATCGCCAATTCGCTTTCCAATGGCGGCCTGTTCAACTCCTAACTCCAAACACATTCTTGTTGCATCTAACAACTTTTGTAAATCGCTAGATATTTGACCAACTGCGAATGTGAATGCAGAATCTCCCCAAAATCCTTCCCACAACACCCCAATATCTACAGAGACAATATCTCCCTCTTTCAATGGTTGAGCATTCGGTATTCCATGAACAACGGCCTGATTAACGCTTGCGCAGATTGAATTTGGGAAATCGTGATATCCAAGAAAACCAGGGTAAGCCCCGTGATCTCGAATAAAACTTTCCGCAACTCGATCCAGTTGCAAGGTTGTCACACCCGGTTCAACGATTTTGGCAATTTCTGCCAACGTTTTTCCTACAAGTAAAGAACTCTTTCGGATGGCGTTTATCTCATCCTTTGTTTTAATAACTACCTTTTTGCTCACAGCTTATACGGTGTAACCACTGCTCGCTACGCTCCCACTATTTCGTCCTCTCACTCTTCCCGATTGCATTAACCCGTCGTAGTGACGAGAAAGCAAATGACTTTCTACTTGTTGAAGTAAATCTAAGATCACTCCTACTGTAATTAACATCGATGTTCCTCCGAAAAACTGAGCAAACATCTGTGCTTTTGTTAGTGACAAAGTCAGAACAAGAGCCGGTAATATTGCGATAAGGCCGACAAAGATACCACCAGGAAGGGTAATACTCGACAAAACTCTATCAATAAATTCTGCGGTGTCCTTTCCTGGCTTGATTCCAGGCACAAAGTTTCCGTTTCTTTTTAGGTCATCTGCAATCTGATTTGGATTGGTTACGATGGCTGTATAGAAGAAGGTAAACAAGATAATCATTACCATAAGCAACATGTTGTATCCAACACCCTGGTAGTTTGTTAACGATGCCAAAACCTTATTGTTTTGGAACGTTTCCGTATTGCTTAAGTATAGAGGAACGAACATTATTGCCTGTGCAAAGATGATTGGCATTACACCCGCAGCGTTTACACGCAACGGAATATAACTTCTTGCTCCTTCGCCTTGCGGAAGATGACTTCCACCAGCAGCCATTTTCGCCATTTGAACAGGAATTCTGCGAACGGCTTGAATGATTGCAACTGTTCCCCCGATCACAATAACCATAACAGCTATTTCAATTAAGAAGAAAAATGCAGTTTGTTGACTGAACTCTTGAGCAAAAGCTCCAGGGATATCTGATAAGATACCTGTCATGATAATCAATGAGGTTCCGTTTCCAATTCCTTTATCAGTAATCTTTTCACCCAACCACATGACAAACAAAGTAGAACTCGTTAGGATAATAATTGAAGTAATCATCCACATTGGACTGTTCACGTGAGCGTCTGCTGGGACGTATTGCGCTAAATAACCAGGAGCTTGCACCATTGCAATTCCTATAGTTAGGAAGCGAGTCCATTGATTTATTTTACGGCGACCACTTTCACCTTCACGTTGTAATTTTTGAACTGTTGGAACTGCAAGCCCTAACAATTGAATTACAATACTCGCTGAAATGTATGGCATAACACCAAGAGCAAATATCGAAGCTCTGTTGAACGCACCACCTGTGAAAAGACCTAAAAAGTCTGCGATTGAACCTGATCCAGCCGCACTTGTGTCTTGCATTTTCACAGCATCTATTCCAGGAAGAAGGACATAAGATCCAATTCTGTACACCAAAAGTATACCTAAGGTGAAAAGAATTTTCTTACGAAGTTCTTCGTGATTCCAGATGTTTCTTATTGCCGTAAAAAACTTTTTCATATAGTGTTCGCTGTTCCGCCCATTGCTTCAATAGCCGCTTTAGCAGTGGCTGTGAAAGCGTGTGCTGTCACATTTAACTTTCCTTTTAATTCGCCACGACCCATTACTTTCACAAGAGTCTTCTTGCTGCAAATTCCGTTTGCCACAAGTGTCTCGAAAGTTACTTCCGTTAGGTTGTGTTTATCTACAAGCAGCTGTAAGCTATCCAAGTTGATTCCTTTGTATTCAACGCGGTTTAAGCTTTTGAATCCAAATTTAGGCAAACGTCTTTGAAGAGGCATTTGACCACCTTCAAAACCAATTTTGCGTTTGCTACCAGAGCGTGATCCAGCACCTTTATGACCACGTGTAGAAGTTCCACCGTGTCCAGAACCTTCACCACGACCGATACGCTTTCTGTCCTTAATAGAACCTTCAGCTGGCTTTAAGTTATTTAATTTCATCTCTTCTAATCGTTATTTGTATTCCACTTTCAAAAGGTGACTCACAGCGCGAATCATACCTACAATGTTTGGTGTCAATTCCTTTTCTACTGACACATTTAATTTCTTAATACCCAATGCTTCGATTGTAGCCTTTTGACGTTTTGGACGATCAATAGCACTTTTAACTTGGGTGATAACAACTTTAGCCATAATGGTCTGAATTATCCGTTAAAAACTTTATCTAATTGAATTCCGCGAATACGCGCAATTTCCTGAGGTGTTCTAAGTGCAGCAAGTGCTTGAACTGTAGCTTTCACTACGTTGTGTGGGTTTGAAGAACCTTTTGATTTTGCCAAAACGTCTTTTACTCCAGCAGACTCAAGTACCGCACGCATCGCTCCTCCAGCAATAACTCCAGTTCCCAATGAAGCAGGCTTCAAGAAAACACGAGCACCACCAAACTTGCCTGCAATCTCGTGAGGAATTGTACCTCTGTGGATTGGAACACGCACAAGACTTTTCTTAGCATCTTCAATAGCTTTGGTAACCGCTTCAGCAACTTCTTTGGACTTACCCAAACCGTGACCTACTACTCCGTTTTCGTTACCTACAACTACAATCGCTGCGAAACCAAATGTTCTTCCACCTTTGGTAACTTTAGTAACACGATTTACGCTTACTAAACGATCTTTCAATTCTGTTTCGCTAGCGCGAACTACTTTTCCTTCTAGCATCTGTATTAAAATTTAAGTCCGGCTTCGCGAGCAGCTTCAGCCAAAGATTTTACACGTCCATGATACAAGTATCCACCGCGGTCGAAAACCACTTCTTCGATACCAGCTGCTTTAGCTCTTTCAGCAATTGTTTTACCTATGATACGCGCTTGCTCAATTTTAGCAATATTTTGCGCTTCTTTCATCACATTAGATGAAGCAGACGCAAGAGTTACCCCCTGGTTGTCATCTATGATTTGAGCATAAATTTGTTTGTTACTGCGGAACACACTCAAGCGTGGTTTCAAATCAGTACCTTTCACTCTAGCACGTATGCGAGTGCGTATTTTAGCTCTACGAGAATCTTTTGAAAATGCCATTGTATTATCAATTATTTAGCTGCTGACTTACCCGCTTTCTTGCGAACAAATTCACCAACGTAACGAACACCTTTTCCTTTATATGGCTCCGGAGTACGAAGCGAACGAATTTTTGCTGCAACTTGACCTATCAGTTGTTTGTCGTATGACTCTAGCATAATGCGTGGGTTTTCACCTTTTTCTGCCTTCGCCGATACAATAACTTCTGTTGGAAGTTCGAATACAATTGGGTGGCTATATCCTAATGTCAAGCTCAATTTCTGACCTTCAACATTTGCACGGTAACCAACACCGATCATTTCCAAATCCTTTTTCCATCCCGTGCTTACACCAACAATCATGTTGTTGATTAACGAGCGGTACAATCCGTGTTTTGCACGAACATCTTTGTGGTCGCTAGAGCGTGTGCAAACGATCTCTGTTTCGCCGATTTCAATTGTTATTGAAGAATCAACCTCCTGAGACAACTCACCTTTAAGCCCCTTCACCTTAACTACGCCATTCTCCAAAACAACGTTAACGTCCTTTGGCAATGGAATTGGGTTTTTACCTATTCTTGACATGGGTCAATTTTTTTCTAGTTCTTAATATACGTAACACAATACTTCTCCACCTACTTTCTCTTGGCGAGCTTTCTTGTCTGTCATGACTCCCTTTGAAGTAGACATAACTGCTATTCCAAGACCGTTTAATACACGAGGCAAGTCGTCTGCTCCGGCATATTTACGGTGACCAGGAGAAGATATTCTATCGATTTTAGCAATCGCAGGTTGTTTAGATTTGAAATCGTATTTTAAAGCGATTTTAATCACACCTGGAGCACCTTCTTCGAATTTAAAATTCAAGATGTATCCTGACTCGTGGAGGATTTTTGTAATTTCCTTCTTCAAATTGCTAGCAGGAATCTCAACCACCTTATGGCGAGCTTTCTGTGCGTTTCGAATGCGAGTCAAATAATCTGCTATTTGATCAGTAACCATGTTCTTCTTTTCTTAATTATTACCAACTTGCTTTTTTAACACCTGGGATCAATCCGTTCAGAGCCAATTCACGGAATTGGTTACGACATAATCCGAATTGACGCATATAACCTCTTGGCTTACCAGTCAACATGCAGCGGTTGTGTACACGCACAGCGCTACTGTTTTTTGGAAGTTTTTGAAGTGCATCCCAATCACCTGCTGCTTTAAGCTCTTCGCGCTTCTTAGCATATTTTTCAACCAGTGCGATACGCTTACGTTCGCGGGCTTTCATTGATTCTTTTGCCATTCTTTCTTATCTTATTATTTAACGAAAGGAAATCCAAATTCTTCAAGAAGAGCTTTTGCCTCTTCGTTTGTTTTAGCATTCGTAACGAACGTGATGTCCATTCCATTGATTGCTTTTACTTTCTCCAGATCAATCTCTGGGAAAATGATTTGCTCTTTCACTCCAAATGTGAAGTTTCCACGTCCGTCAAATCCTGAAGACTTAACACCACGGAAGTCACGCGTTCTTGGAAGAGCAACAGCGATCAAACGATCTAAGAATTCATACATCATGTTTCCACGTAATGTAACTCTTGCTCCGATCGGAACGCCTTTACGCAATTTGAAGTTAGAGATATCCTTTGTAGAGTAGGTAGCCACTGCGCGTTGCCCGCTTATCAGTGTCATCTCCTCCACAGCTGCGTCTACTAATTTCTTGTCTGCAGTAGCTTTACCAATACCTTGGTTTAGGCAAATCTTCGTTATGCAAGGAACTTGCATGTTTGAAGAATATTCAAAACGTTTCTGAAGATTCGTCTTGATTTCAGCCTCGTACTTTGATCTTAATCTTGGTTGATAGTTCATTTGATTACCTCCCCTGATTTTTTAGAGATTCTTACTAACTTTCCTTCTTCATTGCGCGCTTTGCCAACACGTGTTGCATTACCTGCTGCATCGATTAACATTACATTGCTAATGTGCATGGCCGCTTCGCGTTTTTCAATTCCGCCTTGAGGGTTTTGTGCAGATGGTTTACGGTGACGGGAAATCATATTTACCCCTTCAACAGTAACTCTGTCATTGTCGCGATCTACTGCAATCACAAGTCCTTTTTCGCCTTTGTGATTACCGGCAGTTACCACTACCATATCGCCTTTTTTTATTTTGAGTCGCTTGAACATCTCGCTATCTATTTACTTCGTTTATAGTACTTCAGGAGCCAAAGAAACAATTTTCATGTAGTCTTTCTCACGTAATTCACGAGCCACTGGGCCGAAAATACGGGTTCCTCTCATTTCTCCTTGTGCATTCAACAACACTACTGCATTGTCATCGAAACGAATGTAGCTACCATCTCCGCGACGAACTTCTTTTTTCGTGCGAACAATAACTGCTTTCGAAACAACACCTTTTTTCACGTTGCCGCTAGGCATGGCATCTTTAACAGTAACCACTACTTGGTCACCTACTGATGCATATCGACGACGGGTACCACCCAACACGCGTATTACGAGCACTTCTTTCGCTCCGCTGTTGTCTGCAACCTTAAGTCTGGATTCGTTCTGTATCATATCCTTCTAATCTTTATTCGATTATTTCGCTTTTTCAATAACTTCAACCATTCTCCAGCGCTTAAGCTTGCTCATTGGTCGTGTCTCCATGATTTTAACTACGTCACCTATTCCGCATTCTCCGGTTTCATCGTGAGCCATGAATTTCTTCGTTTGCTTCACGAACTTTCCGTATTTCGGGTGCATAATTTTCATTTCAACTGCAACCACGATGCTTTTGTCCATCTTGTTAGATGTCACAGTACCGGTTCTTTCTTTTCTTAGATTCCTTTCCATTACTTGAGTAGGATTAATGGTTGTTTTTCATTTCGTTGATAACCGTGTGAATTCGCGCAATTTCGCGGCGCTTCGCACGTAATACCATTGGGTTCTCTGTTCCTGCTACTGTGTGGTTAAACAACATTTTCGCAAGTTCCGCTTTTTTTTCCATGACCTGAGCATTTAAGTCTTCCGTGGTCATATTTCTGTAGTCTGATGCTTTCATGTCTTATTCGGTATAATCTGGACGAACAATAAATTTAGTGCGGCAAGGTAATTTTTGTGCTGCCAATCTTAATGCCTCTTGAGCGGTTTCCAGAGAAACTCCTTCTGCTTCGAAAAGAATTCTTCCTGGTTTAACTACTGCTACCCAATGGTCTGGGGCTCCTTTACCTTTACCCATACGTACCTCGGCTGGTTTAGCTGTGATAGGCTTGTCTGGGAAAATACGAATCCACACTTTACCCTCACGCTTCATGAAACGTGTTAAAGCTACACGCGCTGCTTCAAGTTGACGTGATGTGATGAATCCTTCGTCCATGGTTTTGATAGCGAAGCTACCGAAAGCCAATTGCGATCCTCTGTAGGCAATTCCTTTGATTTTGCCTTTCTGTTGCTTTCTATATTTGGTCCTTTTGGGCTGTAACATAATCGTAATGTTTTAATATTATCTTCTTCCTCCGCGGCGATCGTTTCCACCACCACCGGCATTCGCTGGACGCTTTTGTTGTTGAGCAGCTTGTCCGAAGTTTGGAGAAAGATCACGCTTTCCGAAAACCTCACCGCGACAAATCCAAACTTTCAAACCAATACGACCGTAGCTAGTGTGAGCTTCTGCATGATGGTAATCGATGTCCGCACGAAGTGTATGCAAAGGAGTACGTCCTTCTTTGTAGGTCTCACTTCTAGCAATCTCAGCTCCGTTTACACGTCCAGAAATTGTAACTTTGATTCCTTCTGCACCCAATTTCATTGCTGAACTGATAGCCATTTTAGTTGCTCTTCTGTAGGAGATACGTCCTTCAATCTGGCGGCAGATACCTTCAGCTACTAAACGAGCATCGATTTCTGGACGTTTGATTTCAAAAATGTTGATTTGAGCGTCCTTTCCAGTAAGCTTTTTCAACTCTTCTTTTAACTTATCTACTTCAGAACCTTGTTTTCCGATGATTACACCTGGACGAGCTGTGTTGATAGTAACGGTTACCAACTTAAGCGTTCGCTCAATAATAATTTTCGATACAGACGCTTTCTTCAAACGCGCCATCAAGTATTTGCGGATTTTATCGTCTTCAACGATTTTTTCTCCGTAGCTTTTTCCACCAAACCAATTGCTGTCCCATCCTTTGATGAAACCTAAACGGAGGCCTATTGGATTACACTTTTGTCCCATTTCTTTTATCTCTTTTAATTATTTTTTATCGAGAATGATTGTCACGTGGTTGCTACGCTTACGTATGCGGTGTGCTCTACCCTGAGGAGCTGGGCTGATTCTTTTCAAAGTGCGAGAGACGTCTACACGAATTTCTTTCACGATTACATTTGATTCAGCTATATCGCTTCCTTCATTCTTAGCTTGCCAGTTTGCCATAGCAGAGCGTAAAAGCTTTTCTAAAGGCATTGCACTAACTGTACGAGTGAACTTTAAAATATTTAAAGCAGCACCTACTTCTTTTCCACGAATAATATCTGCAACCAAACGCATTTTGCGCGGTGATGTCGGATGATCATTCAATTTAGCGATGGCAGTTTTTTTCATCTGCTCTTTTATCGCGTTGGCCATTTCTCTTTTGCGAGCTCCCATAGTCTTGTTGTGTTTATCGGGATTGTTCGTTATTTTCTATTTCCACCGTGTCCACGGAAGGTGCGTGTTGGAGAAAACTCTCCAAGTTTGTGTCCAACCATGTTCTCTGTAACATATACAGGAATGAATTGCTTACCATTGTGCACTGCAATCGTCAAACCAACAAACTGAGGTGTGATGGTTGAAGCTCTGCTCCATGTTTTGATAACGCCTTTTTTCGCGTTTTCTTGGGCATCTTCTACGCGCATTTGAAGCTTGTAGTGTACAAAAGGTGGTTTTTTTAGTGACCTAGCCATTTCTCAATTATTTCTTTCTACGTTCAATGATAAATTTACTTGACGGCTTTTTGCTTTTGCGCGTCTTTAATCCTTTAGCAGGCGTTCCTTTGCGTGATCTTGGGATACCTCCAGACTGACGTCCTTCACCACCACCCATCGGGTGATCCACGGGATTCATTGCAACACCACGAACACGTGGACGACGACCTAACCAACGGCTTCTTCCTGCCTTACCTGAGCGAGTCAAGTTGTGCTCTCCGTTTGAAACTGTTCCGATAGTAGCAATACATTTCGCTAAGATCTTACGTGTTTCACCTGAAGGAAGAGTAATGATAGCATAATCACCGTCACGAGCACTCAATTGTGCGTATGAACCAGCGCTTCTTGCCATTGACCCACCTTTACCTGGACGCAACTCGATGTTGTGAATGACTGTTCCCAAAGGAATTTCACTCAATGTCATCGCATTTCCCATTTCAGGTGCGCTTCCCGTTCCGCTTGAAAGCTTCATACCAACCGTTAAACCCGCAGGTGAAATGATGTAGCGCTTTTCTCCATCAGCGTATTCAACAAGTGCAATACGCGCTGAACGGTTTGGATCGTACTCGATTGTCATTACAGTACACTCGATTCCGTGTTTGTCTCTTTTGAAGTCGATAAGACGGTAGTTACGTTTGTGACCGCCACCAATCATACGCATAGTGCGCTTACCTTGGTTGTTACGTCCACCAGTCTTCTTTAATGTTACCACTAAAGGCTTGTATGGACGGTCGGTAGTCAACTCTTCGAAAGTGGAAGCCACTTTGAAGCGAGTACCTGGCGTTACCGGATTTAATTTCTTAATGCCCATTTCCTCTTCTGTTAGATGTTAGAATAAAAATCAATTGTTTCACCAGCAGCCAACTTCACGATAGCTTTCTTGTAGCTTGCGCTTCTTCCAGAAACAATTCCTGCCTTTGTATTGCGGTATTTTGTCTTACCGTCGTAACGAAGGGTGTTGATTTGCATAACTGTCACACCGTAGTTTTTCTCGATCGCTTTTTTGATTTCAATCTTATTAGCGTTCAATGCTACCACGAAGCCGTACTTGCCTTGCTTTTCTTGGATTCCGGTCATTTTCTCCGTAACCAATGGTCGAATAAGGATTTCGCTCATGACAGTTATTTTTTAAGAATGTTAGTTACCATTTCGTGTGCGTTACCTACGAAAACAATCTGATGACTGTTCATAATGTCATAGGTGTTCACCATGCTAGCGATTTGCACGTTAGCGCCCTGAATGTTACGTGAGCTCAAATAAAGGCTATCGTTTCTTTCTGGGATAAGGATAAGAGATTTACGACTGTTTAAAGAAAGATTCTTTAATACATTCAAAAATTCGCTTGTCTTTGGCTTATCAAAAGATAAGGCATCCACTAACATAATTCCGTTTTCTTTTGCTTTGTAGCTTAAAGCTGAAGCGCGAGCCAAACGAGTTGTGCTTCTGTTCACTTTGATATCGTATGCTCTTGGACGTGGTCCGAATACGCTACCTCCTTGACGGAACAACGGATTCTTTGCACTACCCTTACGAGCACCACCAGTACCTTTTTGCTTATGTAATTTCTTCGTAGAACCGTGAATCTCGCCTCTGTGCTTAGTCTTGTGCGTTCCTGTGCGTTGAGCAGCTAGGTAACGTTTTACGTCTAAGTAAATCGCGTGATCATTCGGTTCGATTCCGAATACTTCTGCGTCAAGTTCAACGGAACTTCCCGTCTTTTGACCTTGTATGTTGAATATATCCAGTTTCATATTACTTCACGATATAAACGGTTGAACCATTGTAGCCTGGGATTGCGCCTTTAACAAGAATTAAATTCTCATCAGCCAATACCTTAATAACCTCTAAGTTTTGCAGTGTGCGTTGGTTTCCACCTGTACGACCTGCCATGCGCATTCCCTTGAATACACGTGATGGATCAGACGACGCTCCTAATGAACCCGGTGCACGTAGACGGTTGTGCTGACCGTGTGTGCTTTCTCCTACTCCACTGAATCCGTGGCGCTTTACAACACCTTGGAATCCCTTTCCTTTAGAAGTTCCGATCACATCTACGTTCTCTCCTTCGGTGAATAACTCAGTGATTGTTACAACATCACCTAAGTTCTTTTCATCTGCGAAGTCGTGGAACTCAGCGATAAAACGCTTTGGAGTTGTTCCAGCTTTTTTGAAGTGACCTTGCATTGGCTTAGAAGTGTTTTTCTCCTTCTTTTCGCCGTATGCTAGCTGAACAGCGGTATAGCCATCCTTTTCCAAGGTTCTTACTTGGGTCACTACACATGGACCAGCTTCTATCACTGTGCATGGGATATTTTTCCCAGCGGCACTGTAGACGCTAGTCATACCGATTTTTTTACCAATTATGCCTGGCATGTGTCTGTGTATTTAATTGTTAAACTTTGATTTCTACTTCTACTCCGCTAGGCAATTCTAGCTTCATCAATGCATCTACAGTTTTCGATGAAGAGCTGTAAATGTCTAATAAACGCTTGTACGAATTCAATTCGAACTGTTCACGCGCTTTCTTGTTCACGTGCGGTGAACGAAGCACTGTGTAAATGCGTTTGTGTGTTGGCAACGGAATTGGTCCGTTTACAACAGCCCCGGTCGACTTCACAGTCTTCACAATTTTCTCAGCAGACTTATCTACTAAGTTGTGATCGTAGGACTTTAATTTAATTCTAATCTTCTGAGCCATCTAGGTTCTATATATTATGCGTTTTTGCCTTTTGCTTTTGCGATTACTACTTCAGCTACGTTGTTAGGAGCTGGAGCGTAATTGTTGAATTCCATTGAAGAAGTTGCACGTCCTGAAGTAATGGTTCGTAAGTCAGTCACATAACCAAACATTTCAGAAAGAGGCACTTTACCACTGATAACAGTTGCACCGCTACGTTCACTTGTTCCTTCAATCATACCACGACGCTTGTTCAAGTCACCGATAACATCACCCATGTTTTCAGATGGAGTAACGATTTCAAGTTTCATGATTGGCTCAAGAATGATTGGCTTACACTTAGGTGCAGCCTCACGGAAAGCCATCTTGGCACACAATTCAAACGAAAGAGCGTCCGAGTCAACCGCGTGGAAAGATCCATCATTCAACTCAACTCTCATTGTGTCGATATTGTATCCGGCAAGTACACCGTTGATCATTGCTTCCTTAAATCCTTTTTCGATAGAAGGGATAAATTCACGAGGAATGTTACCACCTTTAATATTATTTACGAATACCAATCCGCTCTTCTCAGCATCGTCGTTCGGTCCGATATTGATAACAATATCTGCGAACTTACCACGACCACCCGATTGCTTCTTGAATACTTCTCTGTGATTTGACGCAGCAGTGATAGCTTCTTTGTATGATACTTGAGGTGCACCTTGATTACACTCTACTTTAAACTCACGACGAAGACGGTCGATGATGATTTCCAAGTGCAACTCACCCATACCCGAGATCACTGTTTGACCAGTCTCGTCGTCTGTACGAACACGGAACGTTGGATCCTCTTCAGCTAATTTAGCCAAAGCCATACCTAACTTATCACTGTCTGCTTGTGTCTTTGGCTCAATCGCTAAACCAATTACCGGCTCTGGGAATACCATTGACTCAAGAACGATTGGATGCTTTTCATCACACAACGTATCTCCAGTTTTAATGTCTTTAAATCCTACTACTGCTCCAATATCTCCAGCACCTAAAACTTCAATTGGATTCTGCTTGTTCGCATGCATTTGGAAGATACGTGAAATACGCTCTTTGTTTCCGCTACGTGCATTCAACACATAAGAACCTGCATCTAACTTCCCGCTGTATGCGCGAGTAAATGCTAAACGTCCTACGAATGGGTCTGTTGCAATTTTGAAAGCTAAACCTGCGAACGGCTCATCTAAAGATGGACGACGTGTAAGCTCTTCTCCAGTGTCAGGGTGAGTACCCGTAATACTTTCTTTATCTAAAGGTGATGGCATTAACTCCATAACCAAATCCAACATGGTTTGAACTCCTTTGTTTTTGAAAGAAGAACCACACACCATTGGAACGATCTTCATATCGATAACAGCCTTACGAAGTGCGTCAAGAATTTCACGCTCTGTCATGCTGTTTGGATCTTCGAAGAATTTCTCCATCAAAGACTCGTCATACTCTGCAACCGCTTCTAGAAGTTTCTCGCGATACTCTAAAGCCTCATCCATCATATCCGCTGGAATATCTACCTCTTGGTAAGTCATTCCTTTGTCATGTTCATTCCAAATCATTCCACGGAAGTTGATCAAGTCAACTACACCAGTGAAATCATCTTCAGCACCGATAGGTAATTGCAATGGAACTGCATTGCTTCCTAACATTTCTTTCACTTGCTTCACAACGTTCAAAAAGTCTGCTCCTTGACGATCCATTTTGTTAACGAATCCGATACGAGCAACGTTGTAGTTGTTAGCCAAACGCCAGTTCGTTTCCGACTGAGGCTCTACCCCATCTACTGCAGAAAACAAAAACACCAATCCATCTAATACACGCAATGAACGATTTACCTCAACGGTAAAGTCAACGTGACCAGGTGTGTCGATGATGTTGATGTGATAAGACTGGTTGCGGTACATCCAATCAACTGTAGTCGCTGCTGAAGTAATGGTAATACCACGCTCCTGCTCTTGCGCCATCCAGTCCATTGTTGCGGCACCGTCGTGAACCTCTCCAATTTTGTGGTTTACACCAGCATAGTAAAGGATACGCTCTGTAGTCGTTGTCTTACCCGCATCAATGTGGGCAGCAATTCCAATATTTCTTGTATATAAAAGGTCGCGTGACATACTTTCTTCTTTAGTTAGAAACGGAAATGTGAGAATGCTTTATTTGCTTCTGCCATTCTGTGAACGTCTTCTTTCTTTTTGAAAGCTGAACCCTCACCCTTTGACGCTGCAACGATTTCGTTAGCTAATTTCTCAGCCATGCTCTTCTCGTTTCTCTTGCGAGAATATCCAATTAACCATTTCATTGCCATTGAATTCTTACGATCTTCACGAATTGGTGAAGGAATTTGGAAAGTCGCTCCACCTACGCGGCGGCTTCTAACCTCTACTGCTGGAGTAACGTTCTCTAACGCCTTCTTCCATATCTCTAATCCATCTTCGCTAGTCTTTGTAGCTACACGATCGATTGCGTCATAAAAGATTGAAAAGGCAACCCCTTTCTTTCCTTGAAGCATTAAATTATTTACGAACTTGGTTACAGTAACCTCGTTGAACTTCGGATCTGGAAGTACCGCAATTTTTTTGGCTTTTCTTCTTCTCATTGCAAAATATTCTTAATGCGATTATTTTTTAACTTTTGGACGCTTCGTACCGTACTTAGATCTTCTTTGACCACGACCGTTTACACCGGCAGTATCTAAAGCTCCACGAACGATGTGGTAACGAACACCTGGTAAATCTTTAACACGACCACCACGAACCAATACAATGCTATGCTCTTGTAGGTTGTGTCCTTCACCACCGATGTAAGCGATGATTTCAAAACCATTCGTTAAACGAACCTTAGCAACTTTACGTAACGCCGAGTTTGGTTTCTTAGGAGTAGTAGTATACACTTTAGTACAAACCCCACGACGCTGTGGACATGAGGTTAAGGCAGCTGATTTACTGCGATAGGTCTTTGGTGTGCGACCTTTTTTGATTAACTGTTGAACTGTTGGCATTGTTATAAAAGTTCCTTTATTTCACTATTTTTAATACGAGTACACGACTCGGAAAATTCGGGGTGCAAATGTACATCATGAATTGTTATTCACAAGCACTATTGTGAATTTCTTTTTAAAAAAATTATCGAGGGCTTGTAACACACTGATTTTCAAATTGAAAAATATGAGCCAAGGCCTATTTTTTTTTCAATAAAAACAGCTAAAAGGCCCATTTCTTCATTTTTTTTCACTTCAAAACCCATTAGACATTGAAAAATGACTTCACCTTTTCAACGATAAATTTCAGCTCTTCCGGTAGCATTTCGGTGTGAATTGGAAGAGACAAAACCTCGCTCGATAAAAGTTCTGTTATGGGCATCGATCCTTTGGGATATCTTTCACTTTCGAATGCTTTTTGAAAATGAAGTGGTAGCGGGTAATAAACCATACTTGGCACTCCGTTATCCTCAAGATGCTTCCTTAAGGCATCTCTCTTTCCATTTAACACCCGTAAAGTATATTGATGAAAAACGTGTGTTCCATTTTCAATTCGATTCGGTGTTATTAAACCTTCCAAACTCTTCAGCGCACTATCATAGGCATCTGCAGCACTTCTACGCGCCTCTGCATACCTATCTAAATGCTTGAGCTTAATGTCGAGAATAGCAGCCTGAATGGTATCTAAGCGCGAATTCACTCCTATTACGTCATGATAATAACGCACCTTCTGTCCGTGATTCGCTATCATGCGCAAATTAGCGGCTAACTCATCACTATTCGTAAATAGCGCACCCCCATCTCCAAAACATCCCAAATTCTTCGAAGGGAAAAAGCTCGTACAACCTATGTTTCCAATAGTTCCTAGAGCGGCTTTTTCTCCAGTCGATAAATTATAAGTAGCGCCCAAAGCCTGCGCAGTGTCTTCAATTACAAATAAATTATGCTTTTTAGCAATCTCCATAATGGCATTCATGTCAGCACCTTGCCCAAACAAATGAACAGGAACTATCGCTTTGGTCTTAGGTGTAATTGCCTTCTCAATTTCCTGCGGATTAATGGTAAAATCGAGTTCATTTGCCTCAACCAAAACAGGCACTAATCCCAATAAAGCAATAACTTCCGCAGTAGCGACATATGTAAATGATGCCGTGATTACTTCGTCACCAGGTTTCAATCCCAAGCCCATCATAGCTATCTGAAGAGCGTCTGTACCATTTGCGCATGGTATGACGTGCTTTACCCCTAGATACTTTTCCAAATTAGACTGAAACTCTTTGACCTCTGGACCATTGATGAAAATACCGCGATCCATAACTCTTTGAATTGCGGCATCTACCTCCGGTTTGATCTTTAAATACTGGGATTTCAAATTAACCATTTCCATAAGCGAAAAAAAATATTTCGGCAAACTTAACAAGTAAAATTCGCAGGAAAATCAAACCGCAAAGCCATTCAAGCCATTAAAAGATCATAGTTATTAACAATTTATTTGCAATTACTGTTAATAAAGTTTATTTTCGCAACCCAAAAAATTATTATGACAATCCGAAAATTACGTTTAGCAAGTATCCTTTTTAGCTTTAGCATAGCAATTCTTGTCATTTCAGGATGCAGCGATAGCACTAAACCTAAAGAAGCCCCTAAAGCACCCGCCAAGCCAGATACTTTAAAAACGGCAGAGATAAAAATTCCTATTGACACTTTACTTACAGATTTCGCATCAATAATTTCGGGGATAGCACCCATGAAAAACTATTCAGAAATCGCCATTTCTCAAGGATGGCTGAATATGAAAAATGAACTAGACAACGAATGGGCCTTAGTTGACACCAACAAAATTTCGAAAATCAAAACTTGGGTAGCAAAGACGAATTATCTGCCTAAGGATAGCGTTACTTTATTTTATCCGTTTGCAGGTGGCGATGCTCTTTACTCAAACTGTTTCTTTCCAACTAGTAAAAAAACGATCATGATCGGCCTTGAACCTATTGGTTCCGTGGGGAAAGATTTAAAAGCCGACTCTTCATGTCTTAATTACATTAAGAAGATTAAAAAAGCGCTTTACACCTCAAACAGAAGCGGTTATTTCATGACGATAAGCATGAATGCAGAATTGCATCAGAATGACTTAAACGGAACTCTTCCGCTTTTACTTTTCTACGCAAGAAGACAAGGATTGATGGTTTCGAAAATTGAATATTTCAAGTTGGACTCATTGGGAACTGAAGAAATAACTACTCAAGCTCAAGCGCTCGGAGTAACCCTAACTCTCTGCAATCCCGACCAAACTCACAAGAAAATTATTCAATACATCTCCACCGACATTAGCAATGGTGGATTACAAAAGAATATTGGACTGCAAAAATACATTAAATCAATAGATGGAAAATTCGCGTTTCTAAAGGCGGCCTCCTATCTATTGCATCAGCCTTCTTTCAGCACAATTAGAGACCTTATTTTAACCAACACAAAAACTCTTTTACAAGATGATTCTGGTGTTCCATTCAACTTTCTGAACGACTCCACCTGGAACGTTCAATTGTTCGGAAAATACACAAAACCGATCGGCCTTTTTGCTGGCCGTATTCAACCTGATTTAAAAAAGGCCTTTGCTACCAATGCGCCTGCAGAACTGCCCTTTCGTATTGGCTACAATATTTCACATAACGAACCGCATTTGATTTTATCTCAAAAAAAGTAATATGAAAAAACTACTTAAACAAATTCTTTTTACCGCGCTACTTTTCTCCTCTTTCACTGTAAAGGCGGAGATCAAAATCATTGCTGATACTACTGAAAGCGAAGGAGACAGTATTTACGTCGACAATAGCTCATACACCCTACATTGGAGCACAAAGAGCCTATACGCTGGATGGAGTTCTTCAGAAAAATCAAAGGTTAATTCGGAAGTTATTTACATCGATACACTTACCAAATTCACCATGCCTGTACCTGGTAAAAAAACAAGCGAATACAGCCGTCTTCACACCGGTTGGGACCTTAACCTAAAAGAGGGTGACCCAGTAAAATCTGCTTTCGATGGAAGAGTGCGATTTGCAGGAATGAATAATGGCGGGTATGGAAATATTGTAGTTGTGAGACATGCTAGCGGAATAGAAACTTGGTATGCGCATCTTTCTAGCACCTCTGTAGTGCCTGGACAACGCGTAAAATGTGGTGAGACTATTGGACTAGGAGGCAGCACAGGCCGCTCAACAGGTCCTCACCTGCACTGGGAAATGCGTTACAAAGATGTTCCATTAGACCTTGCCAAAATCATCAATTACGGAAACAAAACCATTCCAAAAAGAAAAATAAAAGTTAAAGATCTTACAGGAGACGGCATGTTAGCGCTTACACACCATAAAATCGTAGACGGCGACACTATGGAAAGTATTGCCGCGAAGCACAAATCGACTCCTGAGCGCTTAATTAGACTTAATGGCCTAGCCGCAAATTACGTACTCGTTCCCGGAAAATACATTCGTGTAAAATGAAGAAATACTTCCGACCGGGACAAATTGCAGCAATTCTGATAGCCAACATGATTGGCACAGGAGTATTCACATCCTTAGGATTTCAAGTATTAGACATTCATTCAGGATATGCAATTTTACTGCTTTGGCTCATCGGAGGTGTTGTTTCTATGCTCGGAGCTGTTTGCTATTCGCGCCTTACCGTATTAATGCCTCGCAGCGGCGGAGAATATGTATTTCTATCTAAAATATACCACCCCTCACTAGGTTTTTTAAGTGGGTGGGTATCATTAATTATTGGTTTTGCGGCGCCAATTGCCGCAGCTTCTTTTGCATTCGGTAGTTATTTCAACAATTTCAACCCTTGGATTTCTCAACATTTCGGGTTTTCTATATCGCCAGCAACTGCAGGAGCCTCTGTCATCATATTGCTCACTTTGCTAAATATTTTGAAAAAGATAGCAGGCGCCAAATTTCAATTTGTGTTCACCACAATTAAAATTTTATCCATACTCGCCATCATATTCATTGGGCTTTCTGCACCTGAGACCGGAGATACGACATTTGCATTTGATCACACCTTCAGTTCTGAGATTTTCACACCTGCATTTGCAATTTCGCTCTTTTTTATAAGCTATTCTTACTCAGGTTGGAATTCGCTTTGTTATATCACCGAGGAGATTGAAAATGCACCAAAGAAGATTTTTAAAAACCTCCTACTTGGAACATCCTTCGTTACAATAATCTACGTTGCTTTAAACTATACTTTCTTGCGTGTTATTCCTACACAAGAATTAAGCGGCTGCCCAGATATTGTTATGAAATTCGCAGAGCATGCGCTCAATCCTTCAGTGGCTCATTTGGCTAGCGGATTAATTTGCGTACTCTTACTCTCTACCATCAATTCCATGATTATTATTGGTCCGCGTGTGAGTAAATCCATAGGGGAAGATTTTTCAAAATTAAATTTTCTATCTAAAGAAAACAAAGATGAGTCTCCATACTTCGGACTTATCATTCAACTCTTGCTCGCCCTTATATATTTATTTACGGCAAGCTTTGAGCAGTTGATTATCTACACTGGATTTGTCTTGAATATATTTACTTTCCTATCTGTTCTAGGGTTGTTCTTTATCAAAGAAAACACTGAGCGTTTTAAACTAAAAAAACTCATTGCACCCCTGCTCTTTCTTTCATACAGTCTGTGGTTGTTATTCTACGGCGTTTATAGAAAGCCACTTGAGTCAGGAATTGGAATAGGTGTATGTCTTTTAGGACTTGTAATCTATTTCTTGATTCGTCAATCTAGCACCAAAATAAAGGCCTAAGCGTCTTTACATTGATTCAATGCCATATTTTAGCGGAATGAAAAAGTACCAACTGCTGTTTTCTTTTTTATTCGTTGTTAATCTTGCTTTCTCACAATGGCAAGTTCGCGACTCCGCGCTTTTCAATCCGCATGTAACTGTTGGTTATGGCTACTCCACTCCTGGCGGCGACTTAGCGAATCGATTTGGCAACAACGGAAGTCTTGAGGTTGGATTTCACATTAAAAACAAGAAGAATTGGTACTATGGTGTTCAGTTCAACTATTTATTCGGAAATAAAGTTCATGAGCCAAATTTGTTGAGTAACCTCCTCACGTCTCGTGGTGAAATTTTAGATGAGCAGGGGCAGATTGCTACGATGTTTATACAAGAAAGAGGGTTCAACGCATTTTTTCAAGGCGGTAAATTATTTCCAGTGATTGGCCCAAACAAAAACTCTGGGCTCCTAATTACTGCCGGAGTTGGCTTGCTTCAACATAAAATTAGAATAGAACACCAAGAGGCCAAAATCACACAATTGGAAGGGGAATACTTAAAAGGTTATGATCGATTAACCAATGGCCTTTCTTTAAACCAATTCATAGGATATTATCATTTAAGCAACAACCGATTAATCAATTTCTACATCGGAGCGCAAGGAACAGAGGGGTTTACCCAAAGTAGAAGAGAATGGAATCTGGACACGCAAACGCAGGACACTGCGAAACGCTTGGACATGCTTTTTGGTTTGCGTGCAGGTTGGATTTTGAATTTGTATCAGCGTGCTCCCAACGACTACTACATCTACTAACATGTTTCGATTTTTTTACTCTGTTGTTTGGCAACTCATTGAAGTTTTACTTCCAATAGTTGGGCTATTCAATAAGAAAATTCGGACAGGAAATTCAGGGAGAAGAAAGGCTATTTCTTCACTCAAAAAATGGCGATTATCTCTTCCTGCAGAATCGAAAATTATTTGGCTTCATTGTGCTTCACTCGGTGAATTCGAGCAAGGGAGACCGGTTATAGAGGCGCTAAAAGAAAAAGAGCCTCACTCGTTCATAGCACTTACCTTCTTCTCTCCTTCCGGATATGAAGTGCGGAAAAATTACACCGGTGCCAACTGGATCGGATACCTTCCGATGGACACGTTTTTTAACGCACGAAAATTCGTTCAAATTTTACAACCTGCTGAAGTGTTTTTTGTGAAATATGAGTTCTGGACAAATTACTTTTTCAACCTGAAAAAAATAGGCGCGAAATTGTTTTGTATTTCCGTTATTCTCCGTGAAGAACAGCGCTTTTTTCAATGGTATGGATTCGTCTGGAAAGCAACGCTGAAAGCAGTTTCACATTTCTTCGTTCAAAACGAAACGACTCAGAGACTCCTTCAAAAAATAAAATTTAACAACGTTAGTATTTCGGGCGATACGCGCTTTGACCGAGTGCTTCAGATTGGAAAATCTCCCAAGCTCCTCCCCTGGCTTTCTTCCTTCAAACAAAATGATTTTCTTCTTGTAATTGGTTCGAGCTACAGCGAAGAAGAGGCTCTCGTTGCAGTGCTTCTTTCGCGTGTTCCCGATTTGAAAGTTTGTGTTGTTCCTCACGAAATACATGCGAGTAGAATTCAAGAGTCTTTGACTCGTTTTGAAAAGTTTGGAGCTGTCCTTCTGTCTTCCTTCCAACCAGAAAAAAACAATGAAGCACGTGTGCTCATTGTTGACTCCATTGGAATGCTGTCTTCCATTTACGCAGAAGCAGACGCGGTTGTCCTTGGAGGCGGATTTGGCAAGGGTTTGCACAACTCTCTGGAAATTGCCGTTTATGGAATTCCCATGGCCTTCGGCCCGAATCACAGAAAATTTCAAGAGGCCTTGGATCTCGTAAAAATAGGCGCAGCTTTTCCGATTGAAACTTTTGACGAACTGTCGTCCTTTGTTGAACAATGCAGATACAAAAACACCATTCCAAATGCAGGAAAAAAGTATGTTGAAGAACAGGCCGGCGCAACTTCTGCAATTTTAAAAGGAATAGAAAAATACAGCGCTTAGGTAGCGTATCTTTGCCGTTCAAATTTTCACTATGAGCGACAAAAAAATCATCTTCTCCATGGTGGGTGTAAACAAGTACACCCCTACTGGCAAGCACATTATAAAAGACATTTACCTTTCGTTTTACTACGGAGCTAAAATTGGAATTATCGGATTGAACGGTGCGGGTAAATCGACCGTTATGAAGATCATTGCAAACCTTGACCAAGAGTTTCAGGGCGACGTGGTATGGTCGGCAGGATATTCTGTTGGTTACCTTCCACAAGAACCACAATTGGACGATACCAAAACCGTTCGTGAAATTGTTGAAGAAGGGGTTAAACCCATCACTGATGTATTGAAAGAATACGAAGAGATTAACATGAAGTTTGGCGATGAAGAAATTCTAAACGATCCTGATAAAATGCAGGCGTTAATGGATCGCCAAGCTACTGTTCAAGATAAAATTGAAGCGCTAGGCGGATGGGATTTAGATACGAAATTGTCTATTGCTATGGACGCTCTTCGTTGCCCAGATGAAGATTCCTTGATTGAAAAATTAAGCGGTGGAGAGCGACGTCGTGTTGCGCTTTGTAGACTTCTACTTCAAAATCCAGACGTACTGTTATTGGATGAGCCTACTAACCACTTGGACGCTGAAAGCGTTGAATGGTTGGAGCAACACTTACAACAATATCCTGGAACTGTATTGGCCGTTACCCACGACCGTTATTTCTTGGACAATGTTGCAGGATGGATCCTTGAATTGGATCGTGGAGAAGGAATTCCATGGGAAGGAAACTACACCGAATGGTTAGATCAAAAATCGAAGCGTTTAGCTGCTGAGGAAAAACAAGAAAGCAAGCGCAGAAAAATATTGGAGCGCGAGTTAGAGTGGGTTCGAATGAATCCGAAAGGACGTCAGGCGAAGAACAAAGCGCGCATTCAGAACTACGATAAAATGATGTCGGAAGGCGAGCGTGAAAAAGACGCGAAGCTTGAACTTCCGATTCCGAATGGTCCACGTTTGGGAAATGACGTGATTGATGCAATTGAAATTTCGAAATCGTTTGGAGATCGTCTGCTAATAGAAAACCTTTCTTTCAAACTTCCTCCTGCTGGAATCGTTGGTGTTATTGGGCCGAATGGTGCCGGTAAAACAACCATGTTCCGCATGATTATGGGTGAAGAAACACCAGATAGCGGTGAATTCAAGGTTGGAGATACTGTGAAGATTGGATACGTGGATCAACGTCACGGAGAGATTGACCCGAATAAAAGCGTCTACGAAGTGATCAGTGGTGGAAACGAAGTCATTGACCTAGGCGGACAAACCATTAACTCGCGTGCCTACTGCAGCAAGTTCAACTTTGCTGGAGGTGATCAACAAAAGAAATGTGGCGTTTTATCCGGTGGAGAGCGCAATCGCTTGCACTTGGCTATGACTTTGAAAACAGAGGCGAATGTGCTTTTGCTGGATGAGCCTACGAACGACATTGACATTAACACGCTTCGCGCGTTGGAGGAAGGAATTCAGAACTTTGCGGGATGCGCCGTTGTGATTAGTCACGACCGTTGGTTCTTGGACCGCATTTGCACACACATACTTGCTTTCGAAGGCGATTCACAAGTTTATTATTTCGAAGGATCTTATTCGGAATATGAAGAGAATAAAAAGAAACGATTGGGAGACACCGGACCTACTCGTATCAAATACAAAAAACTAACCCGATAGTTAAAAAAATCATCTGAATAGCGCTCGAAAGGCGCTATTCACTTTTTAGCGTGTAAAAGAATCCACTTCGGAGTAACTTTTCCACTCCAAATCCGTTAGTTTAGATTAGCCAAAACGCGCGCTTATGCAAAAGATTATTTCATTCTTGACCTTAACAATTCTGTTGTCTTTTTCATTTGGAATGAAAGGGCAAATTGATTGTTCTGTAGCGAATACTTTGCAGTGTGGAAGTCCTTGGAGCATGCTGATTAACGCGGGCCCAGGAAACGACAACACGAGTTATTGCGGATTTCAAAACGAAGGAAATGAAACCTATTATGTTTTCGAGCCTACAGTATCTGGAAATTATTTTGTTTCCATTGAAGAGTTTGGTGGCACTTCCTCTACTTACGAAATGCGCTACGGCGAGTGTCTAGGCACTAATTGGAATTGTTTAGGAATATACTCAGGAAGCTCTTCAACCGATTTCATTAATTTGTCTGTGGGTCATGTGTATGTGTTTTGTGTTGACCTTCAATTGAGTTCTGCAAGTCTCGGCGGTTCAATTTCAATTAGCTGTCCAGCACCCGAGCCTTCCAATGACAATTGTGCAAGCGCGCAAAACATTTCTTGCGGAAGCAGTCTTTCAGGCACCTTGATTGGCGCTACTTCAGACAATGTACCCAATTGCCTTTCACAAGGAAATGGCGAAGATGGCGTTTGGTATTTATTCACTGGAAACAATTCCTATGTGGCCCTTTCAACATGCGGCGGACAAACACAATTCGACACGCAGATTTCTGTCTATTCGGGAGATTGTTCAAGTCTTAATTGTGTTGTTGCAAATGACGATAACCCGTTGTGCGAATCGAACGGATCTTCTTCCTACCTCTCGTTCAACGCCATAGCGGGAACGAATTATTTTATTCGTGTGCACGCAAACACACAACCTAACATGAGCTACAATTTCACATTGAATTGCAGTTGTTCTGCTTTATGTAACGCCCCTGTTAATGACAACTGCTCACAGGCATTTGCGCTCGGAACTGTAAGCAGCGCAATATGTACAGGCATGCAAATGACTTCCACTTCTTGCGCAACGCCATCAAACATTCAACCCAATTGCATTTCTTCATTCAACACACTCAATGATGTGTGGTACACCTTTGTGCCTGTAGACGGAGACATTGAATTAGTCCTGAACGCTGCATCAACAGCAGATATTGGTGTTGCTGCCTTCGTAGGTTCATGTGGGAATTTAACTTCTGTTTTCTGTAATCCGAATGCTTCAAGCCTCGGAGGAACGGTGATTGAAGGGCTTACTGCAGGGACAACCTATTACCTTCAGTTTTTCAGTTTGCAAAACGCATCGGGCGATTTTACTTTTTGCTTGAGCAATCCTACCTGTTCAACACCGCTTGCAGCAAACATTTCCAACATAACGTCTTCCGGAGCGCTTATGCAATGGACTTCATTGAATGCCACAGGAGCCTTTGACGTGCTGGTGAGCGTTACAAATTTAGGAACAGACATTAATACGCTTAACATTACAAATGCCACGATATACGGAGTGCCTTTCACAGCCGCTCCCCTGTCAAACCTTCAGGAGAATACCACGTATTACGTGTATGTTCGTCAAGATTGCGGACAAGTAGATCATAGCTTATGGAGCGATGGTATTTCCTTCACCACGAATTGGAATGTTCCAACTTGCTCAACAGCGGCTGCGTTGGAATGTGCAAGCACTTATTCTTTTTCCTTTGGAGGAAATGGTTCCTTAGCTGAAACAAATTGTAACAATGCATCTGGACGCGAATTCGTTTTCAATTTCACACCGAGTTACACCGGAACGTACGCGTTGAACTTTTCTTCCAACTCGTTGAACCTTGCTGTTTCATTCAAAGAAAACGACGGGGTTTGCAACTACTCGAACGCTACTTGTCTCGAAAGTAATTTCGGGAATTTCTACATGTATTTAGTTGGTGGAAATTCATACTCCATTTGGATAGACGCGCTAACGAGCAATGCTTTCAACACTACTGCTACTTGGATTTGTCCGAGCATTGGTGAAGATCCCGGCAATGCGCTATTCGTTAACTCTACCTATTATCCGGTTTGCAATACGGTAAACGGAAGTCTTCTGAACAGTTCGCCAACTGCGGCTTTCGGTGCGGGAAATTCGAATCGCCACGACAAATGGGGGCGCTTCACTGCATTTACAACGGGCGCAAGTATTTCAGCAAACAGCACGGAGAACATTCGCATTGAGCTTCGAAATGCGAATTACGAATTGATTGATTCGGAAGATTTGACTTCAACTGGAAATGAAATTTTAAATACATCTAGCCTTGTTGCTGGACAAACTTATTATGTTGGAATTGTTTCAACGAATGACTTAGTTGGAAATGGAGCCTATACCCTTTGTGTTCGCCAACTGAAAAGAGGAGCATGCGGAAACAATCCGAGTGTAAACTTCAGTATGGGACAATTCTTCAAAGCGCAACCCGCAACTGGAGCGACCTATCGATTTCAGTTTTTTGGAGTATTGGGAAACGGTGCTGGTCAAAACGCGGTAAAGAATCAAACCACTCCGCAGCTTATTTTGAGCAGTGTATTTCCAAATCTTCACCACGACACTGATTACGAAATAACGGTGAGCAATGTGTATTCCCTTCCCAACGGAAGTGGTCAGAACGAAATCATAACACTCCCATCTTCCGGAACTTGCAACATTCACATCAACGCGCAACCGCTTTCGATTTTGCGTTTTGTAGACCGCTGCATTGTGACTACCAAGCCGCGTGTTTCATACATTGGAGCCACGCCGTTTGCTTTCGGAGCTACAGCTTGGACTTGGCGTTTTCAAAAATTAGATGCATCTGGAACACCCGTTGGAAGCGCCATTCAGCACAATGTCTTGAATGCCACCAACTATTTGAATCTCGGAAATGTTTCGCTTTTGGAATACGCCACGAGCTATGCGGTTGATTGTGCTCCTGTGTATTCTTTTGGAACAGGAAACTATGGCACACCTTACACCCTTTGCATTGCACCTCAATTTGGATTCACATCTGAAAACAACAACCGAAATGTTACCGAATCAATTACAGAAGAAACCGGCACAACCATTTTTCCGAACCCCGCTCAAATGAACTGCTCTATTTCTTCAAATAAAGGTATTCAGCGCATTCGTGTGTATGATTTAAGCAGTAGGAAGGTAGAGGACATTTTTGTGAACGGAAACGTTCGGTATGAACTCAACACTTCCAATTATTCAAATGGAATATTTCATGTTGAAATTCAAACGGAAGAAAAGACCGAAGTGAAAAAGCTAATTGTTTCTCACTAACCGAAAATTTCCTTCACGCGTTTTTCTCGGTAGGAAAAAATTCCTTCTAATCTTTTCTTGACATAAACGGCGTAAGCGATTTTCCCTAAGATTCCCATGCCTATTGCATAGTGAATGGTGTCTGTCATTTTCACCCCACCTGCAACCGCTTCAAAATGATGTTGGTGATGCCACAAAGCGTAAGGACCGAAGCGCTGCTCGTCTACAAAGTACTTCCCTTCTTCACAATGCGTAATTTCAGTTGTCCATCCCATTGGGATATTCAACAACGGACGAACTTTGTATTGGATAATCATTCCCGCATACATCTTCACTCCTTCCACATCAGTAAGAATTTCAAAACTCATATCTGGTGGAGTCATTTCATTCAGATTGATAGGCGTCGCGAAATAATTCCAAACAGTGTCGAGAGATGCTGGAATAAATGTTTCGGTAGATAAACGGTAAACTTTCATAAATGGAACAACAACAGATTCGTTGAAATGTTTTTACACCCGGTAACGAATCTTTTTCGTCCAGGCTAAAGACGGCTTTTCAATGAGTTCATACATTATCCAAGCACCTAGAACTGCATAAACTTGAATGGCTGCGAATACTACCCAGACTAACTTACCGTCTTGGGATTCGTGATAAAAGTACCCGTAGATAAACGACACGAAAAACAAATGGAACAAATAGTAAGAATAGGAAACATCGCCGATGAAATTCAACCACTTCGGGCCGCGTTTGATGAAGTAGATAGCCAAGAAAGTACATCCCGCCACAATGGTAATGTGCGTGCCTAAGACCAGTTGATCGTATATATTGAATAGTCCAACGCATAGCGCCGCGATTACGCCACTCCAAAATTCCAATTTCGAAATATTCTTTTTATAATAGAGAAACAGTGAAAACCCTAAGGCGAAAACCGGTAGATGGAAAAACAAATTCTCCTTGGTATGAACAGGCACGAAAAAATGCGAGATGAAGGTCAATGCTAAGGTTCCGTAATAGGCCATTAACCGAACATAAAGCTTATTGCTCGCCAAAAACGGAAAGACCAAGGCTAGGTATATGTAATATTGGAATTCAACAAATAACGTCCAGTAAACTTCTATCACCCATTTCGATTCCTTGAATGGAACTAAAAAAGTAACACTGTCCATGAAGCGTTCTATGATTTCTACATCGTAGAACGAACGATTGTCTTTCATGATCCAGATACCTAAAATAAAAACGAGTACCGAGATGATAAACGGTGGATATAACCTCACGATCCGTTTCAACAAAAATTTATCTAGATTCTTGAAACTGTATTTTCCTTGCTCCATGGACCAAGGAAGAACAACACCACTAATTACAAAAAAAACATAGACTCCTTCTTGTCCCCAATCTAAAAGAGGAAGCAGTTCTGGGTAAAATGGTTTAATGATGAATGCGGAATGAAACATACAGACCATCCATGCGGCTATACCTCGCAGGGCATTTAGGAGTCCTATCGGATTGGTTGTTGCTTCCATTGTTAAATAAAAAAATCCTTGAATTTCTTCAAGGATTTAATTTGTGCGATTTCTCGCTTTTGTACCCGGAGTGGGACTTGAACCCACACGACCGCAATGGTCACAGGATTTTAAGTCCTGCGTGTCTACCGATTCCACCATCCGGGCAAAACACTCAGATAAAAAAAAACCTGACAATCAATCAGGCTTTTTAAAACTTGAGCGAGAGACGAGACTCGAACTCGCGACCCTAACCTTGGCAAGGTTATGCTCTACCAACTGAGCTACTCTCGCTTAACTATAAAGAACTTTTGGATTGCAAAAATAAAAAGAACTTGCTATTCAACAAGACTTTTTTTTCATTTTCTTCCTTATTTCCAATAAATGCTTCTTTTGAAAAATCACTGCGTTGAAAACAAGCTAACTAGCTCGGGTTCTTCGCTTTAAACGATTCCAATATTTCCTCATCTGTTTTACCTAAAACTTCAAGCGCCATTTTCGCTTGCTCTGCCCAAAAAGAAGTTGAGAAATCGGTAATGAGTAACTGATATTCAGTTCTCGCAATATCGAACTGCTTCAACTTCGCATCGTTGATGAAGGCATACGTGTAGTGAAGTTCAGCTAGTTTTTCTTTATCGCTTTCCAATGCGAATGCACTTTCGAAGCAGCTTTTAACTTCTTCGTTGAAGTGCGCTTCTCCGCTTATACTTCCTGCCTTTTCAAAATACATGACTTGCGTGTTTCTATCGGTTGTGATCAAAGCAAGTTCCTTGTATGCGCCAACAATACCTTTCAGTTGTTCCCGGGACATTTTAACGATCGGATTTCCTGCTTTCACATTGGCGTCGAAATCGTTAACCACCTTTAGTAAAGAGTCTCCATTGATTTTCTTTTCCTTTGAAACGTCAGCAGTCTTGTTTTCGCCGCAAGAGGCAAATAGAATTGCAGTTATTGCGATAAAAAATAATGTTCTCATCCTTTGTAAAATTTCATTCTGTAATCTGTGGAAATATTTCCTTTTTGAATATCGCGAAGCTTTCCTTTCAAGAGTTGTTTCCTTAGGGGATTAATGCGATCCGTGAAAAGAATTCCTTCAATGTGATCGTACTCGTGCTGAACCACGCGCGCAGCAAATCCTTCTAGTTCTTCTTCATACAACTCCCAATTCTCGTCGTAGTATTCGATTTTCAGATTTGGCTTTCGCTTCACGTCTTCACGAATTTTAGGAATTGATAGGCAGCCTTCTTCGCAAGTCCATTCCGGTCCGGACTCTTCAAAAATTATTGGATTAATAAATACACGCTTAAAATCTTCACATGAAGGATCTCCGTCTTCACCTTCTGCCACTGCTGAGGCATCGATTACAAACAGTCGAATGGAACGTCCAATTTGAGGCGCTGCTATGCCCACACCGCTAGATGCATACATAGTTTCAAACATATTCTCAATAAGCTCTTTGAGGTTCGGATAATTCTCATCAATCTCATCAGCTTTCTTTTTCAACACGGGATCTCCGTATGCAATTACTGGCAAAATCATAACTTTATTATTAAAGCGTAATGTATTCTGAAATTTCTAAACCATATCCTTCAAGCGCGCTTCGCTTGATCTGAGCCGATGAAATTAATTTCATCTTCGAAACGTTCAAAGCACGAATAATTTGTGCGCCAATTCCATAATCGCGATCGTCGTTGTTTCGCTTTTCATTTTCCAACAAAACAAGCAACCCTTTTCCTTCTGTTTGAATGGTTTGAAGCGCACTGTTGAGCGAGTTGTGTTGTTGAAGAAGCACATCTATGAAATCTCCGTAAGACGAAACCGCTTGCACGCGAACGGGAACAGCTTCATCTTCACTCCAATTGCCGAATTTCAAAGCGGCATGATTTCTTTGGTGCGATTCACTTGCGAAGTGAATCACTTCCACATCCATTCCCAACCAATTTCTATTCTCTCTTCTGGTTTCTTCAATGAGCGTTTCGCGTTGAAGGCGATAAGCCACAAGGGATTCAATCGAAATAATTTTCAAATCCAATTCTTTCGCAATCTCTAGCAATTGCGGAAGACGCGCCATAGTGCCGTCGTCGTTCATAATTTCAACCAACGCACCGGCAGGTTTCATTCCACACAAGCGAGCTAAATCAACTGTCGCCTCTGTGTGTCCAGTTCTCCTTAG
Source organism: Flavobacteriales bacterium (assembly GCA_947466425.1). Taxonomy (GTDB): domain Bacteria; phylum Bacteroidota; class Bacteroidia; order Flavobacteriales_D; family Sanyastnellaceae; genus CAIZGX01. The sequence goes on along the minus strand of CANIBZ010000003.1, from coordinate 56,185 downwards.
CACTCCTCCTTCTTTTGCAATAAGCGGAAAAATATGTCCCGGTCTTCCTAAATCTTCAGGGCGTGTGCTCGGGTCAATTAACGCCTGAATTGTTTTCGATCTATCCTGCGCGCTTATTCCAGTCGTGCAGCCATTTCCAATTAAATCTACAGAAACGGTGAAAGCTGTTTTGTGCGGATCGGTATTGTTGGAGACCATGAGGTCTAGATTCAATTCTTCGCAACGGTCTTGGGTAAGGGCAACGCAGATGAGGCCTCTTCCAAATTTCGTCATGAAATTGATAACCTCAGGGGTAACAATTTCAGCAGGTGCAATGAAATCTCCCTCGTTCTCGCGATTCTCATCGTCAACAACAATAACCACTTTACCGATTTTAAAATCGGCAATGGCCTCTTCAATACTGTTCAATTTCACTTCGACTGTTGACATAATTACATTCTTTCGGGCATTTCAATTCCCAATACATTCATCGTTTTCTTCACTACCTCGCCAACTTGCTTGGTGAGTGCTAAACGGAAAACTCTTATTTCGTTGTTAGGTTCGCGTAGAATGGCACATTGCTGATAAAAACTATTGAATTCGCGAACCAACTCATAAGTGTATGCCGCTAATACAGCAGGATTATACGTATTCGTAGCATCGTCGAAGGCAGCAGGAAGATCGAGCAAATGTTTAATCAATTGTCTTTCTGTTCCGTGCAGTTCACCGGTGTTATTCAGTTCACTTAACTCACCTTCAACTTTTCTAAGAATCGCTTGCGTGCGCACGTATCCGTATTGAATAAATGGTCCTGTATTTCCATTGAAGTCGATACTTTCTTTCGGATCGAATAACATGTTCTTCTTCGGGTCTACGCGAAGCAAGAAATACTTCAATGCACTCATACCAATGATGTGATGCAAGTGGTCCTTCTCGTCATCTGACATTCCCTCAAGCTTACCCTGCTCCTCGGCCACTTCTTTCGCCACTTGCTTCATCTCAGCCATGATATCGTCGGCGTCTACGACAGTCCCTTCACGGCTTTTCATTTTCCCTTCAGGAAGTTCAACCATGCCGTAGCTCAAATGGAAGCACTTCTCCGCTTGTTCCAACCCTAATTTTTTCAATATTTTGAATAGGACTTTGAAGTGATAGTCTTGTTCGTTTCCAACGGTATAAACCAATGAAGACGCATCTGGATAATCACGGAAACGCAACATGGCTGTTCCAATGTCTTGTGTAATGTACATTGCTGTACCGTCTTTTCTTAAAACTACTTTCTCATCTAATCCTTCACCCGTTAAATCAATCCAAATACTCCCGTCTTCTTTCTTGAAAAACACACCACTTTCCAATCCCTTCATCACTTCGTCTCTTCCCAAAATATACGTGTCACTTTCATAATATAACTTGTCGAAATCGACGCCCATGGTCTTGTAGGTTACATCAAAACCATCATACACCCATCCATTCATTTTCGACCAAAGCGCTAACGTCTCGGAATCTTTGTCTTCCCACTTCAACAACATCTCACGCGCGCCAACAGCAATAGGCGCTTGCACCTCTGCCTCTTCTTTCGTTAAACCAGATGCTATTAATTCGGCGACTTGCGCTTTGAATTTCTTATCGTATTGAACATAGTATTTTCCAACCAACTTATCACCCTTCAAACCAGAAGATTCAGGAGTTTCATTGGCCCCTGATTCCAACCAAGCAATCATGCTTTTGCAGATGTGAATTCCACGATCGTTGATCACCTGCACTTTCGTAACCGAATGACCGTTCGCCTTGAAAATTTCAGAAACAGAATATCCTAAGAAAATATTTCGAAGGTGACCTAAGTGCAGGGGCTTGTTGGTGTTTGGTGAAGCATATTCCACCATGACTCTTGGCTTTGAATTCGCAGGGGCAAGACCGAAATTTTCAAGATGCATGACATTTTGAAATTGATTTCCCCAAAATGAATCATTGAAATGAAGATTTAAAAATCCTTTTACCACATTAAAACGTTCAATTGCAGGAATTTCTTTTTGAAGACCCTCGCCTATTGCTTGTCCAACTGCCTCTGGCGACTTTCCCAATTTCTTCACCCACGGAAATGTAACAACGGTTAAATCTCCTTCGAATTCTTTGCGTGTTTTTTGAATTTGGATTTCACTGTCAGAAACTTCCATTTGGAAGTTATTTAGAAAGACATTCTTCAATGCTGAATGAAGCAATTGATAGGCGGTTTCGACGTTTTTCATACGAAGTACAAAAGTACATGGTTTTTAGACGACTGAGTAAAAAAAAAGCCACTCGCTTGAGTGGCTTTTCCTTGTAAGCGGTGATGATTATTATTTTTTCTCGAATTTTGCATAGCGCGTCTTGAACTTGTCAATACGACCTGCTGTATCTACTAATTGCATCTTACCTGTGTAAAACGGGTGAGAAGCTTGAGTAATCTCTAATTTAATTACAGGGTATTCGTTTCCATCTTCCCACGTGATGGTCTCTTTAGAGTTACATGTGCTCTTTCCTAAGAACGCATACTCGTTAGACATATCTTTAAAAACTACCAAACGGTATGTATCCGGGTGTATTCCTGCTTTCATAATCTGTATTCTTTATTAAAACGAGTGCAAATATACATGAAATTTCTAAAAATACAAGTCCCGTTTCACATTCCTGTGTTTATAAGTCGAAAAACCTCAGATAAAAGACCTCATTTGTAGTTATATGTTTGTCCTGTCTAAGAACGCTTAGAGATTGTGAAATCACGTGCAAATGCACATTACAATATTTAAGTATACTGCCGAGTAACAACGGTTACCAGTAGTTTTGGTTAATTAGAATTTGTTTAGGTAATTAGTCTGAAAAACCCTCGTTCGCGAGGGTTTTTCGTTTTGTCTATCTTCGTAACATGAGTTGGGCTGGATTAAAAAAGGGATTTGATATATACTTGCGCTTAGAGAAATCTTTGTCGGAAGCCACCCGCTCGGCTTATTTCAAAGACGTTTCAAAACTCGAAAAGTTCACTGAAAGTCAAGCCGTGTCTTCGATAAATCATGAAACCATAACTTCCTTCCTTAAATTTCTTCATGAATTAGGTCTTGAAGCAACTAGTCAGTCTCGTATAATTTCCGGATTAAAAGGCTTCTTCTCCTATTTAATACTTGAGAAAATTATTTCTTTAGATCCAATGGAGTTTATTGAAATGCCAAGAACTTCTAGAAAGCTTCCAGATGTATTAAGTATTGAGGAGGTGGTTTCAATTATTGAACATTGTGATTTGAGTAAACCCGAGGGCACTAGAAATAGAGCCATACTTGAAACGCTTTATAGCTGTGGGCTTCGTGTTAGTGAACTAACAGAATTAAAAATCTCACAAATTCGGACAAGCGACCAGCTTTTGCGCATAATCGGAAAAGGAAACAAGGAACGTTTTGTACCCATTGGAGAAGAAGCCACGAAGTGGATTCAGTATTATTTCGAACACATGCGCAATCACATGAAGTTGGCGCCGGGTCACGAAGATTTTGTATTCCTCAATCGAAGAGGAAAGAAATTAAGCCGCATGTATATCTTCACCATCATTCGTGAAAACTGCGTTGCCCTTGGAATTCCGAAGCAAGTGAGTCCGCATACTTTCCGTCATTCTTTCGCCACGCATTTGGTAGAAGCAGGTGCCGATCTTAGGGCTGTTCAAGAAATGCTAGGACATGCAAGCATTACGACTACTGAAATATACACCCACATTGACCGATCACGATTGAAAGAAGAGATTCAATTGTTTCACCCCCGCTACGGGAAAAATTGAAAAATCCAATAATCTCATTTTATTTACACAGACTTAATACACTAATTATCACTGATTAGAATTTATCCCTTCTTATATTTGAGCATCCTTAAGAATTATGAAAAAGTATTTATTCCTTTCATTCATTTTGGTCATTTCAGTTATTGCGAATGCGCAAACGCTAAGTATTACCTCCAACGACATGGTTTTATGTCCTGGAGAAAGCGCGACACTAACGGCCACAGCCGACCTCCCCAATCGAGTATTGAATTTTCCTCGCGCAGCCAATCAGGCCATTATCCTGAGCAATGTGCAACAGCAAACCGTAGGAACTTTTTCCTATGAGTTTTGGTTCAATACACCTGATTCTATTGCACTTCTTACTGAGCATGTCGATGGTATTGGAATCTATGATGGAGAGTCTGGCCAGAATTACGCCGTATACCCACAGAGTATTTATAGTGGTATACAAAGAAGATCTTCAGGAATTTCAGTTGGAAAAAATGGCATTTCAGTGATGGAGCAAAGCCATCAATTTTCAGCTTCGCGCTTAACATACGCCGCGAATTTGATTGGATGGCACCATTGTGCCGTTGTATATACTTCCAACAATTTCGAACTATTCATTGACGGGGTTTCAGTTGGAACACGAGCAAATGGGTCCAACTATGCCAATACGCCTGCTAATTCCGGGGTTCCTTTAACCGTGGCGTTCCGTCCTAATCTTGGGAATTTTTATCCTGCCTTGGGTGGCATTGATGCTGACCCGAATGATGGTTACCTTGGACAACTTGATGAATTTCGTGTTTGGAAAATTGCTTTGACAGCTGCGGATGTCAGCGCGATTTACAACCGCAAATTAATTTCTGCGAATATGCAGAACGTGATAGTTCACATGCCTTTCGACATGGGAACACAAGCCAACTTCAGCACTATTACTTCTAGTCCGGCTATAACCATTGCTGCGTCAGGTGGGACTGCTGGTGTAACATTTCCTTCGGCAGCCATTCCACAAATCGGAACATTCGCTGGTACTACCTTACCTGCTGCGGTTACCAACTCTTTTGTTATTGGTTACGTTTGGAACGGCGGTACTATTGGAAACACCCTTGTGGTTTCGCCAACAGCTGCTTCAACTACATACACGTGCACAGCTACTGCGGGAACTTCAAATTCTACAGGAACAATAACTATAACTGTATCGAATCCAACGGCAACCATATCTTCGTTAAACCCATTAACCTTCTGTGCAGATACCACGGCAACGTTAACGGCGAATTCAGGAACAGCTTATTTGTGGAGTACTGGCGAAACTTCTCCTTCTATTGTTGTTGATTCAACAGGGACATATTCAGTAGCTGTTACCAATGCTGACAACTGTGTTGCCACTTCAGCTAGCACTTCAATTACCGTTGACCCTCTTCCGAATCCTATTATTACTGCTTTGTCCGCAACTACTTTTTGTGAAGGAGATAGTGTGCTTTTAGCAAGTAGCATTGACTCTTTGTACCTATGGGATACTAACTCAATGGATAATACCATCGTTGTTCATTCCTCTGGAGATTACACGGTAACTCTGACCAATATTTTCAATTGTTCTGCCACTTCAGCGCCTGTTACCGTTGTTGTGAATCCTAATCCGGTTGCGACAATTGTTGCGAATGGTCCAACTTCATTTTGTTTAGGAAATGAAGTTCAGCTGACTTCTACAATCGGAATTCCATCTTGGTCAACCGGTTCAAGCGACACGACCATTACTGTAATTCAAACTGAAATGATTCAATTGCTTGTTACAAATGAATTTGGTTGCACGGATACAGACTCGCTGGGAATTACAGTCTTTGAACTTCCGATTGTTACAGCTGCAGCGGATACTTCGGTTTGTATTTCTAACGGACCGTTTGCATTGAATGCTACACCCGATTTAGGAACTTGGACAGGGTTGAATGTTTCTAACAACACATTTGCACCAACGACCGAAGGAACGTTCGGTTTTCAATATTCATTTACCGATGGAAATGGATGCACCAATATAGATTCAACTTATTTCACCATAGCTATTCCTCTGCAAATGACAGCAGGTCCTGATGTGGATGTGTGTATGCCTAGCGACATGATTGATTTAGCTGCAAATGCTTCACCTGTTGGAGGGTTTTGGAGTGGCTTTGGTGTAACCGCTGAAGGAACAGTTATTCCTATTCTTTCAGGAAGCTACGCCTACGTTTATACCTTCCAAGACCTCTGCGCGACAGGAGATACAGTCTATGTAAACTCATACGATGCTCCGGCCGCTCCTGTAATTGGTGGTGAATTGTTCATTTGTAAAAACGCACCTTCACCCCTTTGGTCGAATTATGTAGGTGGAAATTTATGGAATACAACAGAAGTTTCTGACACTATTTATATTGTTGACTCGGGCATCTATGGTGTGACTCACACCGATGTGCATGGCTGTTCTTCTTTTTCTCAAGTTACTGTTCAACAATATCCAGAGCCGCAGATTCCACTCATTTCGGGCGAGCCGAACGCTGTATACAACAACACTTATTCTTATGCCGTTGCTTTACTTCCAGACTACACGTACAATTGGGTGGTCACAGGCGGAACCATTATTTCAGGACAAGGAACAAATGTGATTGAGGTTGTTTGGGATCAGTTTATTACAGGTGTAGGCGAAGTTCAATTGACCTGGACAAATGCCTACGGTTGTGAGAGCACACAGCAGTATACTGTGAACGTAGATGTTTCTGTTCATGAAATATTCGCATCGAACTTGCGCATATTCCCAAATCCAACGCGAGATCTGGTGAACATTCAATGGGATTTCATGAATGAAAATACTTATTTATCGATTTTCGATAACACGGGTAAATTAATTACAACGCAGAAACTCAACAATCAAACGTTGCACATCCTAGATTTGAGCGGATACGAAAACGGCGTTTACCAATTGCGATTGAGCAATGAAAACGCCGTAATAGTGAAAGCAATAGCAGTAACGCGCTAATTACGCGTTACGTCCAACTGCATTTAAATCTTCGAATGCTTGCTTCAAGCGAGCAACGAATTCTTTCTCTCCTTCGCGTAACCAAACACGTGGATCGTAGAACTTCTTGTTTGGCTTGTCGTCTCCGTCTGGATTTCCAATTTGATTTTGTAGATACGCTGCTTTGCTGGACATGTAGTTGCGAATTCCAACCATGTATGCGTATTGCATATCTGTATCGATATTCATTTTAACGGCACCGTATGAAATGGCTTCGCGAATTTCTTCACGAGAAGAACCGCTTCCACCGTGGAAAACGAAGTTTACTGGTTTCGATCCTGTGTTGAATTTATTCTGAATGAACTCTTGTGAGTTGTTTAAAATAATTGGAGAAAGCTTTACGTTTCCTGGCTTGTACACCCCGTGAACGTTTCCGAAGGCAGCTGCTACAGTGAAGCGATTTGAAACCGCATTCATGTTTTCGTAAGCATAAGCCACTTCTTCCGGTTGCGTGTATAGTTTGCTGCTATCGATGTGGCTGTTGTCAACGCCATCTTCCTCTCCACCAGTAACACCCAATTCAATCTCAAGAGTTACTCCCATTTGAGTCATCTTCTTGAAATATTCCACACTCAATTCTATGTTTTCGTGAAGTGGCTCTTCAGAGAAATCGAGCATGTGCGAGCTGAACAACGAACGACCTGTTCTTTCGAAATGTGCCATTCCGTGCTCTAGCATTCCGTCCATCCAAGGAAGTAAATTCTTCGCGCAATGGTCTGTGTGCATAATTACCGGAACGCCATAAGCCTTCGCCATTAAATGCACGTGATGTGCACCGCTCACAGAGCCTAACACGGCAGCTTCTTGATTTTTATTGTCAAGTCCTTTGCCAGCATAGAAAGCTCCGCCACCGTTGCTGAATTGAACTACGACAGGCGAATTCAAATCGCGTGCAGTTTCCAAAACAGCATTCACGCTGTTGGTTGAAATAACATTTACTGCTGGCAATGCATAACCGTGTGCCTTTGCATCGTTCAACACCTCGGTAACTTCGTCACCGGATAATACCCCTGCTTTAAATTTCATGATTTTATATTGAAGTTGTAAAAGTAATGTGATTGGAACCACCCGCCACGTGATAAATGCTTCGTGCGTAGCTCAATTGGAATTTTTTGAAGTTAACGGTTGTGCCGAAGGAAAGCCCTGCTGTAGCTGGTCTATTCGGAATTGACAATTCTTTTCTTTGGCGATAATTGTATCCAAGACCAACGCGTACATTGCTTCCGAGAATGATTTCAGTGCCTATGACTAGGTGGCGCATAAGTAAATCTCCGAACTCCCAGGTGCGGTCTTCAACCGGCAATCCGGTTAATGGATCAACGATAACTGTTGCATTCGGATCGGTGTATTTCACGTTCCATTTCTGCACGTTTTCGTAGGCGATATGAAACAGGAATGGAGCGTTCTTCGGACGTTTGCTAATACCGATTTGAAATTCCAATGGAAGTTTTTCGCGAGAGCTTTCGCGGTAGGTCACGAGTTGCATGCCTACATTTTTTAAAACGAAACTCGCCGAAAAATTCTTTCTAGGTTGGAAATAAGTCGCCGCTGCATCTATGGCGATTCCGTATGAATAATAGGTGTCGAAAACAGAATAGAGATTTTTTAAGTTGAGACCTACCCGCCACAGAGAATCTACTTTGTAGGAAGCTCCGAGTGTTAAAGCGTATTCGTTTGAAGTGAAAGAGCCTAGGTTATTACCAAGTCCGTCTAATCTTTCGCTCGTCCCGTAACCGAAGTATTGGAGTGTCCCTGCGAAAGCGAATTTGCTCTTTGTGGGATGGTATCCGAAAGAGGTATATCCGAAATTCGATTGACCGAAATAGCGCACGTAGCTCATGGCTAGTTTTCGATCCATGAGTGAATCGATGAGTGCGGGATTAATGGCGGCAGTATTGATATCACTTGCACAGAGCGCTATGGCATTGCCGCCAATTGCCGCAACGCGGGCTGAACCGAAGATGTTAATTCCTGAAAAAACAGTGGTGCCCGCTTGTGCGAAGCTATACAAAGTAGCTGCGCATAAGAGAAGGGTTACCAGTTGCTTTTTCATGATTCAGGCATGCAAGTAACGAAATAGTTCTGAATATATTTCACAGCTTACTTTGCTTTTTCTTTCAGAAGAGCTTTGTCTATGACTTCGTACATATCTGTCACGAAGTGAAACTTCAAACCTTTCAGGTAGCGCTCATCGATTTCGTCGATGTCTCTGCGGTTTTTCTCGCAGAGAATAATTTCTTTGATTCCTGCGCGTTTCGCGGCGAGAATTTTCTCGCGCACACCGCCTACGGGAAGGACTTTCCCTCGGAGTGTGATCTCTCCTGACATGGCGAGAAACTTCTTCACTTTTCGTTTGGTGAAGGCAGACGCAAGCGCCGTTAACATGGTAATACCTGCGCTTGGGCCGTCTTTTGGAACGGCGCCTTGAGGGACGTGAATATGCACATTCGTTTCATCGAAGACTTTCGCTTCCATTTCGAGCAGACTCGAATGTGCCTTCAAGTATTCCAACGCAAGTGTTGCGCTTTCCTTCATGACATCACCCAAATTTCCCGTCAATGTAAGCTTTCCTTTTCCTTGAGTTAAACTCGATTCAATAAATAAAATATCGCCACCTGTTGGTGTCCAGGCCAATCCTGTAACCACTCCGGCAACGTCGTTGTCGACATATCTATCTTTCTCATAGCTCACGCCTAAGGCCTTCGAAACATCTTCTTTCGTTAACGCAGCTTTATATTTTTCTTTGAAGGCCATCTGCTTCGCACGGTGACGAACCATCTTGCCAATGCGTTTTTCGAGCGAACGAACACCGCTTTCATTCGTATATGATTCAATCAAGAATGAAAGGACTTCATCATTGAAAGAAATGTTCTTTTCCGTTAATCCGTTTTCGGTTAATTGCTTCGGCACCAAATGGCGCTTCGCAATTTCTAACTTTTCTTCAAGGGTATATCCGTTCACTTCAATGATCTCCAATCGATCGCGAAGCGCAGGTTGCAATGTTGAAAGTGAGTTGCAGGTTGCGACGAACATGACTTTCGAAAGGTCGTATTCCAACTCAACGAAATTATCGTAGAAGGCATGGTTCTGCTCCGGATCTAAGACTTCCAACATAGCGGAACTCGGATCTCCGTGAACCCCCTGCCCCATCTTATCTATCTCATCTAAAACAAAAAGCGGATTCGATGTCCCAACTTTTTTCAAATTCTGAATAATACGTCCTGGCATTGCGCCTATGTAAGTCTTGCGATGTCCACGTATTTCCGCTTCATCGTGCAATCCGCCCAACGACATGCGAACGTACTTTCTTCCCAATGCTTCTGCTACGCTCTTTCCCAAGGATGTTTTTCCAACACCCGGAGGACCGTATAAACAGATGATTGGCGATTTCATATCGCCTTTTATTTTCAATACTGCGAGCTGCTCCAAAATTCTTTCCTTCACTTTTTCCAATCCGAAGTGATCGCGATCGAGTATTTCTTTCGCGTGATGCAAATCGAAATTATCTTGACTGGTTTCGCTCCACGGCAAGTCAAGTAACAATTCAACATAGTTCGATTGAACACTGTATTCAGCAGCTTGCGGATTCATTCGCTCCAGCTTAGCTAATTCTTTTTCAAAGGCCAGCTGAACATTTTCAGGCCACAACTTCAACTTACCCTTTTCACGCTTCGCATCAATCTCCTCTTTTTGAGGATTGGCGCCTAGTTCATCTTGAATTTGCTTAATCTGTTGGGTTAAGAAATACTCGCGTTGTTGTTTCGAAATATCAATGTGAACCTTCTTCTGAATCTCCTTCTTCATTTCGAGCATTTGCAAATCGTTGTGCAATTGTTCGAACACCTTTCTTGCGCGCTCATCTAAGTCGGCTATTTCCAAAAGCTCTTGCTTCTTCTCTACATCTGCCTTCATATTCGAAGAAATGAAGTTGGTAAGGAAAGACAATCCGTTGATGTTCTTGATGGCTAATGCGGCTTCGCTAGGGATATCCGGAGAAAGGTTAATGATGTTCAATGCATGATCGCGAAGCGATTCGAATAAGGCCTGTTGCTTTTTACTATCTGCCTTGTTATTGATTTCTTCAAAGGCAGAAACTTGAGCAACAAAGTATGGATCTGTGTTTACCAACCCCTGAATTGAGAAGCGCTTCTTTCCTTGAAGAATAACCGTTGTACTTCCATCGGGCATGCGTAACATGCGAAGAATGGTGGCTTGCGTTCCAATGTGGTGAAGATCTTCAAACGACGGATCTTCCATATCGGCGTTGCGCTGTGCAACTACGCCAATGGTCTTCGTTCCAGTGTTTGCGTCTTGAATGAGGCGAATGCTGCGGTCTCTTCCAACAGTGATTGGAATAACTACGCCCGGAAAAAGAACTGTGTTTCTCAAAGGCAAAATGGGTAACACTTCAGGTGTTTCCTCATTTGCCATATTGTCTTCGTCCTCTGCTGAAATGAGGGGAATATATTCTTGATTGTTTTCTTCGTCAGAAAAAAAATAGTGCTCTACTTCTTTATTCATACTCCTCTATTTTCAATGTCAATGCCACTTATCTCTCTCTGCCGTTATGACCGAGAAGCAGCAGTTATTTTAAATACATACGTCAATACAGCCTTTTCAGCTACTGACATTTCCTTACCGCGGCGGTGCATCATGCGTTCCGCTGTTTGAATGGCCTTGTCTAAATTGTGCTCCACTATACCTGTTCCCCAAGTAAATGAAGGGACGCATTTCGGCGGGAAGTCACCTGCAAACACATTCGCTGCGACACCAATGTAGGTGCCGGTATTGAGCATGGTGTTGATTCCGAATTTCGCATGATCGCCTACAAGGGCTCCGCAAAAAGTAAGGCCTGTGTTTATTTCATTTCGATCTACATCGTTAGAAATTGAAATCGTGCTGTAGTTGTTTTTCAGGTTACTGCAATTCGAATCGGCTCCGAAATTCACCCAAGAACCAATGACTGCATTTCCTAAAAACCCATCGTGACCTTTGTTGCTGAACGGATGGAAAACAACATTCGATGTCTCTCCTCCTATTCTGCATTCTTCACCAAAAGAAGAAGGCCCATAACACTTCGTTCCCATCTTCAACACTGCATGCTTTCCAACATACAAAGGTCCGCGCAACATACTTCCTTCCATTACTTCAGCACCTTCATCGATAAAGATGGGGCCGCTTTCAACATTCAATACTGCATCGAAAACCTTTGCGGAAGGGTGAATATATAAGTTGTGTCCCTCACCAATTACTCGGCAATATTGACTTGGTGTTGCACTGTTTTTTTTATTCGCTAAAGCGAAATCTGCACGAAGTAAATAATCGTTTACTGAAAACAAATCGGTAATTCCGTTTAACCACATGGTCTCTGCTGTCCAAGCGCGATGCTCGAAGGAATCCCAATTCATGTGCAAACCTTTCGCGGCAACGCATACATCGTGAATGAAGAAGGCTTCATTGGATTTCAAACTTTGAATGGCCGCAACCGCTTCGTGGTTCGGAATGACACGTGCATTGATATATACCTTCTCTCCTTCTGGAAGTGCAACATAAAGATCTTGAAGTGAATTTCTTGTTTGAATGAAAAGAGAATCATTTTCGAAAAACAATTTCCAACGATCTTGAACGGAATACATTCCGGCAAAAAGGTCGGCAATGGCTCGCGTGTGGGATAGCGGTAAAAATGAATTGACCAAGTGGTCTTCAAAAAGTACGATTTGCATATTCTTCAAATTTACGCGCTGCGTCTCAATTTCCAACTTGAAATTCCAACCGCAACAATAATCGTAAAGAAGAAATAACACGGAACCAAATAGCGCTGCTCAATGAATCCGAGCACTCCACCTAAAACCGCAAACAACACCCAAGAGGAAACTAGCCACCAGCGACCTTTCCAATCCTTCAGAATGACTGGGATGAACAGGATGAGCGCAAGCACATTCACCAAGAGCAACAAGGCGTAAGAGCCTACTTTCATTCCTTTTTGAACGATGTTCATTTGTGCGAACGCCGGACCTGGAATGTTATCGATTCTGGCTGGAAAAAGAAACTGCTTCATCAAACAAAAACGGTTCAACAGATAATAATCGGAAGGGTGTTCGTGCATGTAAGCCGACTTATACATCCGAGCACGCGAGACGATTTCATTCCCCAAACTGTCTTTCGATGTTCCTTGTAATTCGTAATAAAAGCGATGGTAGTCTTCTTTCAAACGCTTCATTTCTTCAGCACTGTAGGCGGTTGTGTAATGACGTTCATTCAAAGGCGAAGTCGTGCAACCGTCTTTCGCGATTAAATAATTCGAAGCGGAGTTCGGAACCCACGGCTGACAATCTTCTCCCCATGCAATCACTAAATCGCGAATCGCGACCAACTCTTCCGGCATGTATCCATAACAGGAAGAAAATGAATCTACCATTGGAATGAATCGATTCGTCTTAGAATAATTGTAGGCCGTCCAACTTCCAAAAGCCAACAGCAACGGCATTCCGAAGAGGATTGAAGATTTGAAGAAGTGTGTTCGCTTCAACAAAACAAAATAGAGAACAGGAATGAATAGCACGTGAATCTGTCGGAAGAAAATAGACCATGTTAAAAACAACGACGACAAAAAAATGAGTTTCCAATTCAATTCATTTTTGAAGCGAATGGCTAAATAAAACGCGAGAATTAAAAATGAATTTCCAAGACTATCGGAAAGTAGCATCGGATCCCAAACCGCGATAAGCAAAGACGCAGCGTAGATACTTCCAGCTAAATAATACGCCTTCTTATTCTGAGCGAGGTGTCCGGCTAATCGCGCAACCCAAACCACACTGAGTATTCCGAGTATGAGTTGAAGAAGGATGACAAACTGATAAGCAACAAACGGATTAAAGACCGCGCTTACTCCTGAATAGATCGGGACTAATGCGGGCATGCGACAAACGCTTGAATAACCTGCGCCTTGAGCCAAAGACTCTGCTGGATTGAAATATCCTGAAGTATCTCCGGCATGAACGGCAAGACCTTCAACGGGTCCCGATTGCCAATAAGATGAATACTGAAAAAAGAGATATGCAAAGAGTAAGCACTTAAAAACAACCAACGCGAAAATGAATTTCCCTTCTTCTCGGTTGGAAAGAGGAATGCTTAATCTTGATTCAAACATGCTTTGAAATGTTTGATGACATAATCCATCTCTTCCTGCGACATGGGCACATACAATGGAAGCACAATGCTGCGATCGGCGGCATCTTCAGAGACCGGAAGCGAGATGTCCACTCCCCTGTTCTTGTATGCAGTCTCGCGATGTGAAGTCATAATTCCTCTTCGCGTTGAAATGCCCAAGTCGAGCATTTTCTGCATAATGTCGTTTCTAGAAATTGGACAAGAAGATTTTATGTAAACTGAAAAAGACTGCCAATTGGTGAAATCATTTTCACTTTCGAAGGGCAACCGAATGCAATCGATGTCCTTCAATTCATTCAAATAAAAATTCGCAATTTCTCTTCTTCGTTCTACAATGGAATCTAGTTTTTCCAATTGACGAATTCCCACCGCTGCCTGAATATCGGTCATTCGGTAGTTGTAACCAACTTCCAAATGATCTTCCACAATCACCTTGTCGCTCAAGTGACGCACGCGATCGTTCACACTCATCCCGTGTTGACGTAGACGTTTCAAACGATCTGCGTATTCTGGGTTTGAAGTGGCAATCATGCCGCCGTCTCCGGTTGTAATTACTTTTCTCGGATGGAATGAAAAGCAAACCAAGTCTGAATGCGAACCAATCTTTTTTCCTTTGTAGGAAGAACCCGCGGCACAAGCTGCGTCCTCAATTAAGATTAGGCTGTGCTTCGCGCACAACGTTTTTATTTCGTCTATCTCGAACGGAAGTCCAATCTGATGAACACCAATAATGGCCTTCGTTTTCGAAGTAATCTTTCGTTCAACATCTGCCGGATCTATGTTGTAGGTTTCCGATTTCACTTCAACAAAAACAGGAGTTGCTCCCACATATACAATTGCGTTTGCGGTAGCGATGTAACTCATGCTCGGACAAATGACTTCGTCGCCCGGACCAATGCCCGCAACAATGAGAGACAAGTGCAAAGCTGTTGTGCAATTGCTTACCGCAACGGCGTATTCACTTCCCACGTATTGCGCAAACTTCTCTTCAAACTCTGCCACGCGCGGACCTTGAGTTACCCAATTCGTTAAAATGGTGTCGTACGCCAATTGCGCTTCTTCAACTCCTAGATATGGCTTTGCTACTGGGATTTTCATTTCTTCCAATTTTGAAGTTCTATTTCATTCATTAAATCGTTGGTCTGATTCAATGTCTTGTAATATGCAATGGTCTCTTTCAGCCCTTCACGAAAATCCATTTCATTGTCAAATCCTGTTAGCTCTTTAAACTTCGATGGATTCACCCACAAGCGGGGAACATCTGCAGGACGATCTTCTTCAAACCGAATGTTCATTCGGTCTTTCAATCCCATTTCCTCTATGAGCACTTCCATGAGTTCTTTCATGGAAATTTCAACGCCTGTTCCAATGTTTATGATTTCTCCAACTGCTTTTTCATTCTGCATTAATCCAACAAGCGCTCTTGCGGTGTCCTTCACAAAAAAGAAATCACGCGTAACATCCCCTTTTCCAAAAACAACAGGAGCTTCTCCGTTTAACATGCGAACAATGCTACGCGGAATAATCTCTCCTGCATCGCCTTCGTAGTGCGCACGAGGTCCGTAGTTATTGAAGATCCGAGTGATTACGGTTGGAAGTCCATAACACACGTTGTATGAATAGGCGTAGTTCTCTCCCGCTAACTTGCTACTTCCGTAAACCGTTTTCGGAGCAGGTACTCCCAACTCATCGATCGGAAACGTTTGAATGTCTCCGTAAATCTCTGAAGTAGAGATGTAAAAAAACTTGGAAACATTATTCTGACGTGCTGCTTCCAAAACACGCAAAGAACCTTCCGCATTTACCCGGTGGTTTTCAAAAGGACTGTGAATGGAATGTCGAACACCCAAGCACGCTAAGTGATAGACCACGTCTATTCCTTTCATGATTTCATTCACTTGAGCTTCGTCACAAATGTCTCCTTCTGCGAATTGAAAAGCATTACTCTCCAATGCGGATTCTAGGTTCCGTAATTTACCGTTCGACAAATTATCGAATCCGACAACTTCATGTCCCGCTTCAAGCAAGGCATCGGTGAGATGCGAACCAATGAATCCGGCTGCGCCTGTAACAAGAATTTTACTCATGCTCTTTTCAGATTAATCACGAAAACTCCTGCAATGATTAGAGCAATTCCAACAATGTTGTTCCACGCTAATTTCTCTCCGAAAAACACTGCGGCTACTGAAGCAGTGAGAATGAAATTCACAGCAGCGCTAACAGGAATAACATAACTGAAATCGCTAAGCGACAAAGCCTTGAATAAGACCAATGCTGAAACGAAAATGATTCCCATTCCGAAAAACACTTTCGGTTCAAACAAGAAAGAAAAATAGTCTTTTACTGAAACCAGTCCGCGTTGTTCTGCGCCCCAACTGTTCAAGGTTAATTTAATCAGCGATGCGCCAACCACAGATAGCGTTGCGTACAAAGCCGAAAGTCCGAAAATTACAATCTTACTCATTTCTTAATATTTCTTCAATAACGGATTCGGGACGTTTGTTTACTTCATCGAAAATGCGCCACAAGTATTCACCAATGACACCCAGCATTACAATCACCAATCCCAAAAGGAACGTGATTAAAGAGGTCACCGTTGCGAAACCGGGCTCTGATATTTTTCCTGTTATCCCGCCAATTAACATGAGTATTCCGTATCCAAAACTGAAGAACGAAACACACATACCTATGAATGAAATAAATCGAATGGGAACGACAGAAAATCCTAAAAACGAATCGAGGAACAACTTCCATTTTTTTGAAAATGTCCAACCGCTCTTTCCGCTTGAACGCTCTCTTCTTTCGTACTCGATAACATACGGTTTGAATCCAAGCCAATGCGAGAACAGCGAGCGATTGATGTTCTTCGACGTGTTCTTCAAATACTGAAGAATACTTCCATCCCAGAACGCGATATCGAAACCACTTTCTGGAAAATCTTTCATCACGAATAACTTCACCAAAACGTAATACAGCTTCGCGTAAATGCGCGTTAGCAAAGGATCCTTTCTTTTCTTCGCGCGTACCGCAGTGATGTATTTTTCTCCATTCAACCAGAGCTGCGCCATTTCAGGAATAAGCTCCAATGGATCTTGAAGGTCTGCTGCGTAAATGGTGCATGCATCTCCGGTTACCAATTTCAATCCAGCATTGCTCGCGCAAATAGCACCAAAGTTGCGCGTTAGACGAACGACATGTGTGTCTTGAATCAAATGACGATGCTTCAACAATTCATCCCAAGTCCCGTCTTTACTCCCATCGTCAACACACACCATTTCCAGCGCAAGGTTCATGCTGTTCAATTGTTTCTCTACCTCTTGCATGTTATGAAAGAGCGGAAGAATAAATTCTTCAACATGAAAACACGGAATGACTACAGATACTTTCTTCATGAAACAAATGCATTTAAAGCATCCCAATTTACGGAATTTAGCGCTAATGTATAAATGGGCTGAACGCTAGTGCGCGCGCCGAATCCTTCTTTTTGCTGTGAAATACCCAAGGCTAGAGAGGCGCCTTGATTGTTGGTACTCGTTCCAAAATCTATGTAATTCTTTTTAGAAAACGTCTCTTGAATAAGTGTTGCGAAAAGCAAATCCAACGCGCCTTTCTCCTTCCCTTCCAAGGTGGAAGCGATGTATTGGAACCTAACGCAATTCGGGGTGTTGAAACACAAAATTCCCGCACACATTTCCTCTCCATTGAAGGCAGCATGCAATTCAATTTCATTTGGAAATCTTTTTTGCAAATCGAGTATCTCACTTCTGGAATGCGCCGGTGTTGAAGAATAAGCCGCGAGCAAATCTTCCACAATGGTGTAATACGAATCGAAGTCTTCCGATACGCGAATAACTATTCCTTCTTTCACCGCCTTCTTCATTCCGCGCACTCTGCGCTCTTGAAATTTTGGAACGTTAGATGGAATGATTACCGGATTAACATGTTGCCCCGAGCATTTCGCACCGGCGAGAAAAAGCATATGAACGTCTTCCTGCGCAGGCACCTGATGGTACATGAACGGAATGGTTTTGTAATGCAATTGCTCTATTCCTTTCCCTTCCAGATATTGAATAAAAGACACAAACAATCTATGAAAATCGTCGAGACGAATGTTATGCGAAAGCACCCAACCGCCATAGGTTAACCCTTGGTGCGCGAAGGCTTCGCTTCCACTTTCATTCATAGGCAACACACCCACCAATTCGTCTTCATCGAAAGCAAGTAGCGAATGATCGTTGAACTTCGTTCCGTGATACTCGATAAAATTTCGCGAGAGATGAAAGGTTCCATTTTTACTGTTGGAAACAAACTCTTCCCATTGCTGACGATGGTCTTCTGTGTATCGAATTATTTTCATGGATTATCCTCCAATACGGCAACGCCGAAACCTGTTTTTCCATTTTGATTTCCGTTGTAAAACAGAAAACGCTTTCCATTCACATCGACCACACACGGATAGCAAACCGATTCGTTTTCCCAATCTTCACTTCCAACAGAAAAATTGAGTTCTATGTCCTTTCTCTCCCATGTATGTCCGTCTACAGACGTTGCGTAGCCTAGGCGATAGCCCATTGACTTCGTTCGCACGCTGTAGTACATTTCGAATCCGTTTTCCTTTTTCACTACCCAAGGTCTTCCAAAACCAAACTCATCTTCGTTTTGAAATTGAATGCAATCGTGTTGATCGACTTCCCAATTTAATCCGTCTGTTGAAACCGCATGATGAATACGATACGTTGGAACTTCCTTTCCGTTCACGTCTATCCATGCGAATGCACCGACATACCACATGCGCATTTTTTCTCCATCTTGAAGAATAGAAACCGCGCTTCGGATATCGGGTTCTGATTTTGTTGGAAGTAAAACCGGATCGGCTTGAAAGCGCTGAAACGAACCATCGGCTTGCTCTTTCGCTACTCCAGCAAAATATCTATACGGCACGTCTGTTTTGCGCTGCACTCCCAAGTAGTACAACCAATTTTCATTCTTGCATTGAAGGAATTGCAGCGGACAAACGCCACCGTCGTCGAATGAGCCTTCGGTTCCAATATCAAGAAGCACGTCTTCACTTCGAAAAATAATTTCAGAAGGATGGTGTGCTGAAACATCTACGTAACTGATTCTTCCATTGAAGTCTTCATCCATGGAATAATAATAAACACGAAGAACATCTTCGTTCAAAATGCGCACGGTAGGTATTGCAGCGTATTGCTGCGACCACTCCAAATTTGGATTGGCTTCGACTATTCTACCGAGTCGCTTCCAATTCATCGCGGCGTAAGTTTATGATAAGCGCGACACGAGATCGGAGAGATGTCTTTTCCTTTTACAATGGAATCTTCTGGAATGTTCTTCACCACTAACGCTGCGGAAGAAAGCAAGCAATCGTCGCCAATGCTCACAGCATTGTTCACGGTGCTGTTCACGCCAAGGAAACAATTCTTCCCGATGGTTACTCCACCGCTAATCACGACATGCGAAGAGATGAAACAGTTGTCGTCTACTTTCGAATGGTGTCCAATGTGGTTGCCACTCCAAAGCACAACGTTGTTTCCAATTTCCGTAAACGGTTGAAGGGTATTGTCTTCAAAAATGAAAACGTGTTCTCCCAATTTTACGTTTCTCCAAACGAAGGCGTATGAGCTCACGTAAGAAGCGATTTCATACCCTAAGGCTTTTGCTTCCAAATAAACTTGAGTACGAATTCTGTTTAGCTTGGTGTAGACACATGCTCCGAAGAACGCGTGATCGCTGGGGTTGTAGAGCGAAGTCAAATCTTCGAAAGCTACTAAAGGCAATCCGAAAATTTCTTCCTTGTTGATGTATTCACGGTGAACACAAAACGCTACCACTTCGTAATCGCTGTCATGCGTGAAGTATTCGTAAGCTATTTCAGCGAACTCTGTATTTCCAAAAATGACTAATTTATTCTTCATGCTATTTGTGTTTTACAAATAAGATATCCTCTCTTCGATTCGACATAGGCAAGGCGCTGTTTTGCGGAAGCACGAAAGCTTCTATTCCTTTCACTCTTGCCATTTTCAATATGGAAAAAACATCATCGTCGTTGAACTCGCCTGGCTTTTTCTCATTCCAATTTATTTCTGGAAATGAATTCGAACCGTGGTTGTTTTGATGGAATTGAATGCCTTCTTCTGAGGAGAAAAAACGATTTCGTTTCGACACATTAGGAATATCGCCAATGAGCGCCATTCCGCCTGGGGCAAGCAGTTCGCAGATGGATTCAACAAACAATTCAACGCTTGACTCTACGGCTATGTAATGCAAAACGCTGTAGCAGATGATGGCTTGAAAGGCATTCTTGTTTTCCTTCGACCATTGTTTCGTTTCGTTGGGAAACATAGCCGAGAACTTTTCGCAAAATGAAAAATCGGGAAGTTGGTTCAGCATTTCTTGTGAATCAATGAGCACCACCTTTTGCCATTTTTCCTCTGCATTCTTCAACAACATAAAAGGCAAATCGCTGCACCCTGGACCAATGTCTAGGACACGCGCATTCTCCAAAGACAGTGTTGAAACTTTCGATTGAATATCGTCCCAAATCTGCGCCTCTTTTCCTTCACGAAAGTGATTGAAGAATCCGATTTTCTCATAGCGCGAAAGACTTTCGTCGTTCGCCAAAGTTTTGAATTTATTGAAATCCAAATCGGAGAGTTTTTCGATCTTGTTCTCTTCGCTCATGTTTTAAAGGTATTGGGCAAGTTCGAAATTATTGTAAAGTGCTTCATTCGTTTTCATGAGCTCGGCCACCTTTAAACTTCCGGCTTGCAGACGAATGATAGGGTCCCAACCGATGGCGGAAGGAAGAATGCCCATGTGTCCGGCCGGGACATTTTCCGGATGGAAATTTATTTCATATTGAAATAAATCGGCTTCGCGAACGTCACCTGCGAAGCGCAGGAGAAGTGGGGAACTTAGCGTCTTCCAGATATTGAAATTCAACAAAGGAAAAGTTCCCCAAAGATTTTCAGAAAAAGGAGAACCCGTGTAAATCACGGCTGAAGCCGATTTCCATTCATTTGGAATTTCCGTGGAATTCCAATCGCCGAGAAAGGTTGCTCCTAAATTTTCAATTTCACTTTTGTATTCCAGCGGACAATACACGCCCACGGCTGCTGACATGTTCACCAGAGGTTTGCACAGGTAGGGCGTGAAGTCGTTGTTCGAGACAACGATGAATTTATTTCGATAAGGGGTTTGCTTGGCGTCTTGAATGAGTCGAACAACCATGTCTCCGAGATAGCCGAATACATCGACTTGCGGATGTCTTTCGTTTGTACCCGCAACACTTATTCCCTTCGACTTACAAAAATCTAAATCGAGATCTTGTGAACGAAACTCCCATGCTTCGAACATGAGTGGGATTCGACACGAAGAAGAAATACGCTCAAGAATAGTACTATCCAATGGACGAAGTGCACCGCTGTTTGTAACAACGGTTGCTCTTTCCCAAGGCATTTCATTTTTTTCTATGTGGAAGTGAATGCTATTTGAAACTCCGCATTGTTCGGCTAACGCTTGAACTTCGTTTATGGATTCGCGTGCAGATCCATATTTCGAATCGCGCGCGAACGCGTGAACATCTGCTCCTGCAAGCGCTGCCAATATTGGCGTGCAGGAATAGGCACCCGAAGCGGCTTCAGTAAGCACACATTCATTTTGCAACTGAATGTTTAAGTCTTGAATGATATGTTGAAGTTTTTCTTTCAACTTAAATTTCAATTTTAACTTCTTTTCCGTTTTGCTTTATGCTGTGCTGAGCTGCTTCCAGAATTCGAATGGTGTTTAATCCGCCCAATGCTGAAGCGCGAGGCTCAGAATTGTTTTCGATGGAAGAAATAAAATCTTGCGCCAACTTTTTGAGTGGCTCGGCCAATTCAATTTTCGGAACATAGACATCTCCAACACGATAGTCGATCATGACTTTCTGTTTTTCTTCAAGCGTGCTAACGTTGTGAGCAGTATCGTAGACTTTTATTTTTTCAGTCGGTTCCATGTCATTGAATACGACCATCTTCTCACTTCCACCCAACAACATCAATCTAATTTTCACTGGCGAAGACCACGAGCAATTGAAGTGAGCGATAAAATTATTTTGATAGTTTACCGTAAGGTAGGCGACGTTTTCAATACCGTTGTGAATATGGCTAACTCCTGTTGCGTTGACGCTAATTGGAAGTTCGTCTGACAAGTAATCGAGAACAGAAATATCGTGTGGAGCAAGGTCCCAAAGCACATTCACATCTTGTTGAATGAGTCCGAGGTTAATTCGTGTAGAATCGAAGTATTTCAAATCACCCAAGGCGCCTTCATCTTTCAACGCCTTCATTTTCTCAACTGCACCCGTGTACAAGAACGTATGATCGACCATGAGCAGCTTTCCTTTTTGGGCGGCCAAATCAATTAATTCCTTTGCTTGCGCAACGGTAGCTGTCATTGGCTTTTCCAACAACACATGCTTACCAGCAAGTAAAGCTCGTTTCGCTAAATCGTAATGCGTAAAAACGGGTGTTGCAATGACAATAGCATCAATTGAATTGTTGTTGAAAGCATCATCTGCCGAAGTCGAAGTGACTAATGTTGGAAATAACTTCGAAGCTTGATCGAGACGCTCGGTTTGAGAATCGATTAATACATCTACATTAGCGTTTCCGAGTGACATGAAGTTACGAAGAAGATTAGGTCCCCAATATCCGTAGCCTATTTGCGCAATTCGTATCATGATTAAGGTTTGGCATCGAAGTTATTGAAAAATGAAGGGACTACCAATTAATTGAAAGGGGAAAGCCCAGCGGGGAATAAAAAATAAAGAAAGGTAAAAGATTTATTGAAAAATGAACCTTTTCGATTAGGTAATGTTTTATCAGCAAAATCAACAACTATGCGCCCTCAAGAGTTCACCATTAAGGACCTGGAGAATTTCTCGGGAATCAAAGCTCACACCATTCGTATTTGGGAGCAGCGCTATGGGATTCTTTCTCCAGACCGCACAGACACGAACATTCGTAAATACAACGACAAGGATTTAAAATCGCTTTTGAACATTAGTCTGCTTAATAGTCTAGGCCACAAAATATCGAACATAGCGAAGCTTTCTGATGATCAGATTAGAGAGATCATAAACAAGCATGCCCATAGCAACAACACGGAAGAGCACTTTTTACACATGCTTAAAATTTCCATGTTGAATTACGACGAAGAGCTTTTTTCAAATGTTATTGACCCGCATACGGCAGAGCATGGATTGGAAAAAACTTTCCGCGTAATCATTATGCCCTTCCTTATGCAGATAGGTTTGCTTTGGCAATCGGACTCTATTTGCCCAGCTCAAGAGCATTTCATAAGTGCACTGATACGTCAGAAATTGTTGTTTCATGTTGAATCAGTCAAGATTCCTCTGGAGCAAAACATGCGTCCAGTTGTTCTTTTCCTTCCAGACTTAGAAATTCACGAACTTTCGTTGTTAATGCTTCATTATATTTTGAAGCTTCGTGGTAGAAGAAGTATTCTTTTGAGTCAATCTGTTCCTGCAGATGATCTGAAGCAAGTGGCTCAACGCTTAGGCGATGTTGATTTTGTTTCAATTTTCACCACTCATCCTTCAACAGTTATGGTTCCAGACTATTTGAAACGACTCACTCGCATGTTTATGGATACCGACTGTCATTTCCACTTTACTGGATACAATTTGAAGGGAATTAAGTCTCCTGACACGCTTTACATTACGCTCTATTCGAACATCGACGAGTTACTTGACGGACTAAAAAACTAAGCCTCAGCTCATTAGTTATTTTGTTTAAAATTTTTTCAAAATAATTAAACAAAAGTTTGGAATGAAGATGGTTCTGTTTAATATTTGCACCGAATTCATTAAACAAAACGCAAAACATGAGCACACTCGAATTCAACTACCTAATTGGTAACCATTCTGGATCTTTAAAGAGCTTTGCCTATAATTTCACAAAAAACGTAGAAGATGCAGAAGATCTTCTTCAAGATACACTTGTAAAAGCAATTCGCTACAAAGATAATTTTCAAGACGGAACGAATTTTAAAGGGTGGTTGTTTACCATCATGCGAAATATCTTCATTAACAACTACAAGCGCAAGAAACTTCAAAAGACAATCAACGACTCTACAGACAATCAGTTCTACTTGAACTACGGTAAAATTTCTGAGGACACTGTCTCTTCACGAATAAACGAAAAAGACATTAACAAGGCCATTACGCAATTGCCTTACGAATTCAGAACTCCTTTCCAATTGTTTGTAGATGGATATCACTACGATGAAATTGCAGATTCAATGGGCATTCCAATGGGAACAGTGAAATCGAGAATATTTCACGCACGTAAAAAATTAAGCGAAGAGTTAGCTCATTTTGCTTAAACGCAAAAGGAAGTGTCCGTTTCGGGCTCTTTCGAGTACTTCAACATTCAACTTGACTGACTTCGCGGTTTGAACAGCTGTCTCGAAGTCTACAAACAACCAGGGAAAACATTGCGTTTTCCCTTTGTATTTCAACTCGAATTGAACTTTACCAAAATACTCTGAATCGAGCATAGGCCAATCGGCCTTGGCATAGGTGACATCGGTGCTGTCAATGAGTATTGAACCGGTTTTGCTCAAGAAACTTTTCAGCTTACGAAACATCAATTTCAACTCGGCCGGAGACTCGGCCAGTCCCATTCCGTTCATGAGGACCAAAACTGTATCGAAGTTTTTCAAAGTCAAATTCCTCCAATCTTCATTTATTACTTTGTTCACTCCTTGAGAAAGTGCAACGTTTGCTGATTTCTTCGAAACTTCTACTGCGGTAACATCGAAAGCTTTATTTTGCAAATAGAGTGAATGGCATCCTGCACCACAACCTAGATCAAGGACCTTCCCCTTCGAATTTTTTAAAGCGATTTTTTCGTATTTCAACATGTTTTTGTAGGGGCGGAAAAACACGCTAGGATACATTTCAGGTTCTTCACTTTTGTTAATGAATACGCGAATTGGCGTGTTGTCATTTTTCCCAAAATAATTCTCCATTGCGGACCCCATAACATCATCTCTCATGAGGCAAAGATAGTTCTCAAGTAAAAATCAAAACCGCGGCAACCAATTGCATAACTTTATAGTCTTGTAGATGTCAAAACCTTATCATGACTAAAAAGTTATTTTTCATAATCTCCCTTTTGTGCTCAGCAACTGCTGTTGAGGCGCAGCTTCAGCTTCAAACTTTAACCATTCAACAATACGTTCAGGATGTATTGTTGGGAAGTGGAGTTGCAGCGACAAACATTACCTATACCGGCTGCCCTCAGCAAATTGGGTATATTACAGGGGGAAACTCCATTGGCCTTTCGATAGACGGAGGAATTGCACTTTCTTCTGAGGCTGTTGCCACTATTGTTGATCCGGCATCGACAGCATTCTTGGACGGTACTTGTGAAGTTTCAGGAGACGCCGCGCTTTTGTCAATTGCAAATTCTGTCCCTCCATTAATTGGACAAACCTTTTCTGTTGGAAGTGTGAATGATGTTGCTATTCTCGAATTCGATTTTGTTCCAACCGGAGACACCTTACGTTTCAATTACATTTTCGGAAGTGATGAATATTTGACTTGGGTGAATTCTTCTTACAACGACATCTTCGCCTTTTTGCTTTCTGGACCTGGACTTACCGGTCCTTATGCCGCGCCGGCTGGATTCCCTGGTGGAGCTGTAAACATTGCTCAATTACCAAACACGACTCCCCCACTGCCTATCACCATTAGTTCTGTAAACAACGTATTGAATAGTTCATACTACATTGACAATCAACCTAACGTTGGGATCTACCTGAACGGATACACTGTGACCTTGGAAGCCTGGTCGTTGGTTCAATGTGGAGAAACCTACCACATTAAGTTGGCTATTGCTGATGGCAGTGACACAGCTTTGGAATCTGCGGTTATTCTTGAAGAGGGCTCTTTCTCGAGTAATGCTGTCGTTGATGTGGACTTAACGTTGAATGCTGGTGGTCCGAACGAAGAAACACTATTTGAAGATTGTGGCGAAGCAACATTAACCTTCACCCGTCCTGAAGTAAGTGACCTTTCCATTCAAGACATGTGCATTATCACATGGACGGGCACTGCTGTCAATGGTGTTGACTTCACTTTCATGCCTGACACAATAATATTTCCTCCGGGAGTAGCTTCAGTGTCTTTTGTTATTGATGCTTTTGCAGACGGACTTACAGAAGGTATTGAAACCGTTCACATGGACATTTTGAATTTGGCAGCCTGCAACGGTTCTGGACTGGTAAGTAACTTCGATTTCTTTGTAGCTGATGTTCCCGATCCAATCGTTGTTACTGGGTATCCACAAGACTTATGTCAAGGCGTTACAGCGACATTGGAACCTACAATTACCGGAGGTTATGGCAATTATGTTTACAATTGGAGCACCAATGAGACTACTCCAACCATTGATGTTTCTCCGATTAATTCGACGACATATTTTTTAACTGTAACAGATACTTGCGGATGGCCAGGAGGAAACACGAATTTTCCTGTTAACATACTTGTCTTTCCCCAACTGGTTACCAACATTGACAACGGCGATATTACTATTGGTTGTAATGAAAGTGTGAACATCACAGCAACAACCACAGGCGGTGACGGTATTTACGCTTATATCTGGACCGATGAAAACGGAGCGAATTTATTCGGCTGGGGCAATTCACTTTTCTTCGGTTCTTGGAATGGACCTGGAACAGTAAATGTTGAGGTTACCGATGGGTGTGGACTTGTAGCCACTGATCAAATTCAAGTATCACTTAATATTCCGCCTCTTGTAATTACAGTTCCAGACACTGTTAACGCACCTTGTTTGACTTTCTTCACTATTCCTGCTACGGTAGCGGGTGGTGACGGATTCTATTCTTACAGTTGGTATACCAACAACGTATACGAATGGGATGAGTTTGATAATCTATACGACAATACCGGAATTACTTCTCAAGCGATTATTGAAGTTGATGTAAGCGATGGATGTGGGCAATTCACAACTGCGAGTACTGTTGTTACTGTAGAAGCTCCGCCGCTTGCAGTAACACTTCCAGCCTCCTTAGCTGGAAACTGTATCACTCCGTTCACCATTCAACCTACTGTGACAGGCGGTGGTGGAACCATGTCATACGCGTGGACAAACAATGGAACTCCTGCATCAACAAGCGTGAACTATACATTGACTCCGGGTGTTTCAACTTCAGTTGGACTAACGGTTACCGATGGTTGTGGCTCCTCTGCCAATGCACTAGTGCCTATCACCATTACAAATCCTCCTGTATTCATTGATCTCGGAAACGACATCACTGCAGGATGTTTAGATAACAGCGTACTTACTCCAACCATTTCAGGTGGTTCTGGAGGAAACAGTTTCGACTGGATTGTTGACAATGCTGTAGCTGGAAATGCCACAACATTCTCTATTGTTACTCCCGTTGACGAACAAGTCATTGCAATAATCACGGATGTCTGTAATCAGACAGATTCAGATACATTAATGATTTTCATTCCGAATCCTCCTTTGAATCTTGTGGCTTCTCTTGATACGGCCGTTTGTGTATTGGGTACTGCTATGCTGAGCGCTCAAGCTTCAGGTGGTGGAGGTGGATTTACCTATACATGGACCAACAATAGCAATGGAAACACAGCAACGTATAACGACTTAACTTCTCCAACAACATACACTGTAACGGCAAGCGATATGTGCGGCCAATTTATATCGGAAGATATTTTCGTTGATGTTATTCCTGTAGATGCGCAGTTCACCGCGGAAAACACTTCGGGCTACACTTATGACTTCATTAATATAGATACTCCTCCCTGTCTTAATTGCAATTACGAATGGATTTTCCCAAGCGGAGAAGTTATGACAACACCGAATGTCTCCTATACTTTTGACGGATTTGGCGAATCAACTGTTTATTTCAACGTTACCAATGCCATTGGTTGTTCTGCAAGCAACAGTTATACGATCACCTTCCCGCCGTTAATGTACATACCGAATACCTTTACTCCAAATAATGATGGATTGAATGACGTCTTCATGGTTGAAGCAAGTAGTGTCATGAATTTTGAAATTCGAATTTTCGACCGTTGGGGCGACCAGGTGTATTACTCAACGAATATCGAAGATGCATGGGTAGGCGACCGCAGAGGCAATAACAGCACGTATTGCCCAAATGATGTCTATAACTATGTGGCAAAAATCAAAGGATTCAACGGAGAAGCCAAGGAGTACCAAGGTGCAATTACCTTGGTGAGATAACACAACCGTTGCACGGATGACACTGCGTGATGACAATCTGCGATTGATGAAGCTTCGCGAGGTCTATTCGTTTATGATGAGCGTGTCTATTGAGCGAAGGATGTCGTTGAAGATGATTTTTTCTTCTCGCGTGAAATTTTCTTGAGGCACGCTTCGCAGGAAACTCATGGCTCCGAGTTGTTCTTCTTCTGAATAAACACCTTCTTCTACTTCTAGAATACTCAGAATTTCAAGCATGCCTTGAAATCCATTTTTCACTGCTACTTCAACCAAAACATGCAACTGTCCGGCTGCTGAAAAACCGTTACTCCACAAGAACTGAAGTATCTCAATCTGAATTGATTTATATCTCTCATCGAAAAGCGCTTGAACCAGTTCTTCTTCAGCATTTTTAACACGCATGGCTGAAAGCATTTCACGCGCTTCTTTCTTCATTGATTCATGATTCGAAGATGCAAGAACTTCCAACAATGGCGAAATGGCAGATGCCTTTCCATTTATCTTCAATTGCTCAATTGCGTTCAATGCAATTGGCTCGTCGGAAGACATTAATTGAATTCGTATTTCTGTAGAGGATAATTTTTGGCTCACTATTTCGTTAGGATTAGAATGAGCGGCGAAAATAGTTCATAAAATGGACAGATTATTTTTCATTTCGCTTACCTATAAATAAAAACTATTTGTATAATTGTGTAAAGATTCAAACTTATGAAAACTCTTCGCTCTATTTTAGTTGCTGCGGCCCTTATGGTAGGTACTTCAGTAATGGCTCAAAACATTATTACTAGTAATGAAGTGAATCTTACGCTTTCATCAACTACCACCCGTGAGCAGTTGTTCCAATTGCGCAACGATATGATTGCTCAAGGACTAGATTTTCAATACACACCTCAATTCGATTCAAACAGAAATTTAATTGGCATAGCCTACTCTGTGCGCACCACCGCTGGAGGAACAGTGGTTTGTCAGTCGAACAACAATGTAAATCTTACCGCTTCTGCTGCACACATTCACTTGGTGAAGCAAAACGGAAAATTCGTAGAACAGAACTAATCAGTTTTTTCAAATAAAAAAAGGCCGCTTTTTCAAGCGGCCTTTTTTGTTGTTCATCATTTCAATATTAATTAAACTCAACTTTCCAAGCAGCAATACCCGCGTTAAGTTCTTTCAGATACTCTCCACCAGAGTTATAAACTTTTATGGAAGATGGAGCTGCATAATTTGTTTCACTACACACCCAAACTTCAAGTGTGGCAGGATTTACAGAAACTCCATTGGTTGGCACAGATAAGAAATCTGACATTGCATTTGTTTGCATATTGAAAGCCAAAAGCGTGGTATTCGAAATGTATATCTTCTGATTGGTTTCATCTTTCGCCATGTGAAGTGGATGATCGCCAATAACGCCAACGTCAAATGTGGTAACTGAATTATCAATCGAATTCACTCGCGCCAAAGCTGCTGCGGTATGTCCTATAATCTGCGTCCAATTAGCATCATACTGCGTTTGTCCGCTGCACAGCACCCAAAGGTTTCCAATAACATCTGCCTGAATCTCCACAGGGCGATCAGCAACAGTTACATTCGTTAACACAGACTGCGACGGAATATCAATTACAGTAACGCGATTGTCAATGTCCCATCCGCCGCTGTTACAAACATAAAGTCTATCTCCAAATACGCACATACCTTCAGGTCCTAATCCAACCGGTGTTGCAGAAACAATGGTGTTTGTTGAAAGGTCAATCCATTTCACACTTCCATCTAAACTACCATCCGTAACTGCAGCCATTCCATTTCCAACATATTGAAACGAACGTGGGTAAGCGAATCCTGTTATTTCCGCTTCAATCTTAAACGTCGTTGCATTCATAACAATCACTTTCGCGGTAGAATTTGAAATGGCATAGAACTTACCATTCACGACATCGAAATCTGAAATAACATCGCCCAGGGCTGTTCCATTGGCATCTGCAAATGGATTTGAAACTAGCACGCTATTGAGCGTCCACGTAATACTTCCATTCAAATTACCAAAAGAGCCTTCGTTTACTATGAAAGCTCCGTGCGTATAATCTGCAACTGTTGGTTCATCGGTTTTGCATTTATCGCAAGAAACTAGAACAAGTGAAAATAAAACAACAGACAAAAATTTCAATTTCATGATTCCATATTTTTTAGTGAATGAAAAATTTAATACTTATTGAATAAACCCTACCTGGCATGGCGTATCCGCGTATCCATTGGTATTGGGTGTTTAAGATATTTTGAATTTCGAATTGAGTCGACCAATTGTTCTTGTTGAATTGCCAATCTTTATTCAAGCTAGCATTGAACAAATTGAAACCGGGCAAAGCATAAAAAGAAGAGTTCCCTTCATCTGTAAATCGACTTGAAACAAAGGCGTTCGTCAACAACATAGACCAACTTCCCTTTGAATATTGAATGGAAGAAGAAACGCGCACGCGAGGAGTATAGACAATATCGAAAACACCCGGACTGCCGATATTTGAAGCTGTTGTATGCGTAAGTTCTACTCGTTCTGTGAACAATAATTCTCCTGCTGAAACAGGGATTTTAAATGAGGCAACGCCTTCAATTTGTTTCATTGAAACAGACTTGAAATTACTCGCGATCCAAATGCCTTCGGGAAGTGGTTGCCACTGAATCCAGTTTGAAACGTTCCCTGCCTTTGCATTGATTTGGAATTGCAATGCTTTGCCTCTTTCAAAATTTATCTTGTTGTCCCATTTAAACTGAATCCATTTGGCTTGTTCCGAGCGCAAATCGGGATTTCCACCTTGAATCCAATACAGGTCATTGGCGGAAGGCATGCGCGATTTCACACTACCAGAAACAGAAAATTGCGAGCTCACATTTTTCATTTTATATGGAAGTTCTATTCCTACCTCACCACTAACAATGGGCTTCCGATCAGAACGCCATTCGGGTTTAACCCAAGATACGAACCTCAATTTCCCTTTGGCTAAATCTTGAATGTAAGACGCCCACAACGAACCACCTTTCCAATTTACTTCTTGGTTCCAATCTCGGTATTGCAGAGACGTTAAGCCAACGGTAGGGTTCAACTGAAACAATGCTCTGCGCATTTGCAACGATCCGTTTACAAATGCATTGACTTGGTTCGTTTGAATTTGACTTGACACTACGTAGCTTGAATACTCTTGATTTGAAAGAATTATCGAAACGCCTTGCTTCGATTGGAAATGCGAGAAAGAAAAAACATTTTTTCGTTTTCCTTCGCAATAGAATGACGTTTGAAAAAGATCGTCACGTTGATTTGCATTCAAGTTACCTACCCCACCCATAACAGAAGGCAACAAGGCGTAACGGTTAACTGCCATGGTGTTGAAGTAATGGGTTCTCTTCTTTCCTAGATATACCAGATTGCTTTGAACTCCTTGAGAGATGTTGTTGTTGTTCGTTTGAAGAACCAGCGGAGCTTCCCATTGCTGAACATCTCTGTAAGAGAATTTATTCTCATTCCGCGATTGAAAAGCGCGTATGTTCCACTTCCACTGATCACGTTTCCTTGATACAGACATTCCATAAAAAATATTCTGTAAGGAAGTCACCGTGCTTTCGAAGGAGACTTCATTTTTCGTAGCCATGCTCGACTCCAAACGAAGCGTTGCGGCAAGACCTACGTTCCGCTGAAAGCCGCTGAAATTGCGCTCTCCTAGCGATGCTGATTGAATGAAGAAGGAAGGTATAAGTGAGAGATCTGCCATTCCGAGTGTAGGCGAATTCAACACAGAACCGTTTAATTCTACGGTCACGTAGTTGGAACTCATTCCACCTAAACGAAAGGAAGCAATGGAACCGGGAGCTCCGTAGGTATTCACCATGCCTATACCCGAACGTTGAAGTGCTGTTGCTATGTCGCAAGAAGATGAACGTTGAAGTAATATTGAATCGACCGAATGCAGATCATCTGCTTTCAGGCTGCGCTCTGAAATAATTTCCAAAGGCATGATGGAAACATGCGGCAGTGAGTCTTGCGCATGCAAAACAAAAGGCAAAAACAATAAGACAGCACAAAGTTTTTTATTCATAGTCCTGTTCTCGCTTGGCCCCGAGCGATGATGGGGTTAATACACTTGGCAGGTCTTCTGACTTATCTCTCGGTTGCTCGCCTTCCCGTTTTCACAGTGGCTTTGAGTGGCAATCGTTTTCATTCTTTCGAATGAGAGCTTTACAGCTGCGGGCACAGTTCGCGATTTTCGCGCGATTCCCTTTTCACAATAAACTTCTTCATTGACCAAATGCAAGGCAAATGTAGTACATCTTTGCTTCTGTCCTATTTTTGAAATATGATTCGATTCATTTGTGCGCTTTCGTTTTGTTTACTTTCTCTTTTCTCATGGGCACAACCCATGCAAAGAGAATCTGTAGACATTAGTATGCTGTCTGCGCAAGATCAAGCGCGCATTAAATCAATTGAGTCGAAATTAAATCTTTCTGAACAGCAACAACTTTTAATACCCTCCATCTTCGTTCATTACCACGGACTTATTGAAGATCAGAAAAAAATCATGAGCATAGTTGCGGAACAGCCTTCTGTTAATGAAGAAGAGCGTTTGAAAGATTTGAACATGCGATCTGAATTTGTGAAAAAACTTCGCGAAGAACGTGACTTGAATATTGAACTCGCGCTTACTCCAGAACAAAAAGAAATTTATCTTTCTCAAATTAAAATAGCCAAACCGCAAGTGCTTCATTTCGGCGTTCACGACCGAATGAACTGTCCGGTTTGCGTTTCACCCACTACAGCACCATGAAAAAAATACATTTTTACCTCTCAGCATTTTTTCTTTCCAGCCTAACCCTTGGATCATGCGTCATAGCCCATATTCCACCCAATGAGAGTCCGGAGGATTATAAACCAGCACCCGTTTCGAATAAACCGAACAGTCATTCGGTTCAGGTGCCAAATGTTGAAGTAAAAGATAGTCAAAGTAAAAAATTCAATGTGAATGTGTTCACAGGAACGGGCGGACATGGACATACTTTTCCTGGAGCAACGGCTCCGTTTGGAATGGTGCAATTGAGTCCGGATACCCGTCTCGACGGTTGGGACGGTTGTGGTGGATATCATTACAGCGACAGCATTATCTATGGCTTTACGCACACGCATTTACAAGGCACAGGCGTTTCCGATTACGGTGATATTTTGTTCATGCCGACGAATGGACACACCAAGGAAAAACCGCTTTGGCGCGATGCGATTGCTTCAAGGTTTTCCCATAAAAGAGAGACCGGAAGTCCTGGAGTCTACGGAGTTCACCTGGATGATTACAACATTGATGCAGGCTTCACAGCCTCTACTCACGCAGGATTGCACAAATACAAAATGCAACCGGGAGACTCTTGCTTGTTGTTTTTAGACTTCATGCACAGAGACAAATTGTTGTATTACGATTTGCATTTTTACGGAGACACTGCGATTAGCGGATACCGTGTATCTGAAGCATGGGCCACAGAGCAACACACTTATTTCTACGCCGTGTTCTCTCAGCCTTTCGTTGCGAATGATCAATTGATGCAACGAAACAAATCTGTCAATGAGAAAGGAGAAACAGTCATTGAATACGAGATGATTCAAGCTTTTCAATTCCTTTTCCTTCCAACTGAAAAAAACGAATTGACTATTCGCGTAGGAATTTCGGGAGTGGATGAAGAAGGCGCCAAAAGAAATTTATATGCTGAAATGCCAAAAGCTGACTTCAGATACAACAAACAAAAAGTTGAAGAAGAGTGGCAGAAAGTTTTTGAAAAAGCACCGGCACCTACTTTGTTTCCTGAAGGAAAAGGTCTTGAAAATTACCGCACTTCTTTGTACCACTGTTACACCGTTCCGAATGTGTGGAGCGATGTAGATGGAAGATACAGAGGCATGGACAACAAGATTCATACGGCAGAAGGATATACGCGCTACACTGTGTTTTCACTTTGGGATACGTTCCGCGCCTACCATCCCATGATGTGCAAACTCGAACCTGAACGCACACAAGATTGGATGAAGACTTTTTTAGAAATGTATAAAGAGCGTGGTGAATTACCTGTTTGGGAATTGGCGGGAAATGAAACGTATTGCATGATTGGTTACCACAGTGTACCAGTCGTTGCAGAAGCCTATCAACAAGGTATTCGTTTCAAAACGCATGAGGATGAATTGAAAATGTTGGAAGCCATGATTGCGACAAGCAATGGTCCCCAAGATGAAAAGAAAGCCTATGTAAAATATGGATATGTTCCCGGCGATGAGTTCAGCGAAAGCGTGAGTAAGACATTGGAGTTTGCGTATGACGATTTCTGCATTTCACGCTATGCTGAAATGATAGGTGATAAAGCGGTTGCGCAACAATATGCCGTTCGTTCTCAGAACTGGAAAAACGTTTTCGATCCGGAAACGAAATTCATGCGTGCTCGTGTGAATGGCGGCTTCGCAACACCTTTCGATCCGTATCAAGTGAACTTCCATTACACCGAAGCGAACGCTTGGCAGTATCGTTTTTTCGCGCCACACGCCATTCCTGAGTTAATGGAATTGATGGGTGGAAAAAAAGAATTCGAAGCGGAATTGGACAAGCTCTTCAACGCACCCACGCAAACAACTGGAAGAGAGCAAGCCGATATTACAGGACTCATTGGGCAATACGCGCAGGGCAACGAACCGAGTCATCATATGGCGTATTTGTACGCTTATGTGAATCGTGATAAGCTGCACATGTATCGCGATAGCATTATGAAGACGCTTTACTCTCCTACTCCAGATGGACTTTGCGGAAACGAAGACTGCGGACAGATGTCGGCATGGTATGTTGTGAGTGCTTGGAACACTTATCCGATTTGTCCAGGCGACAACACTGGATGGTGGCAAGATTATGAACCCATGTCGGAATTTGACACGCGGAGTCAAGGCTATCCATCGCCATTTCCACTTGGCATTTACAATGAGAAAAAGATTGTTCCTGCGCCTATCATTACCGCGCCAAACAGAGCTTTTGTTGGCGAGCAGATGATTTCCATTTCTTGTTTGAATAGTGCTTCTAAAATTAAAGTTGAAATAATGGAAGAAGGAGGAATAAAGAAAAAAGGATTCTTCTATTCCGAGCCGTTTAAGATTACAAAAACATGTACCATACTGGTAAAAGGATTGGCCGGTTCGGATAAAGAAATTGACAGTCCGTGGATTGAAGCAACGTTCTACAAGCGCTCCGGAAATTTAGTGATGAAGGAAGTGGGCAACTACGACGCGCAATACACTGCCGGTGGGAATGATGCGCTTATCGATGGAATTCGTGGTAAACTCGATTTCAGAACGGGTGTGTGGCAGGGATACAATGGTAAAATGGAATGTGTGATTGAATTGAAAAATCCAACCAACATTAAAAAGATTTCGCTTTCTGCTTATCAAGATATTCGTCCGTGGATCTGGTTTCCGTCTAACGTGAAATACTTCGTAAGTAAAGATGGAAAGTCTTACAACGAAGTGTATTCGCAAGACTACACTTCACAGCAACGGGTTGAAGGTCCGCAGATGCATGAGTACACTGCTACCTTCGACAAGAATTACAAAGGCGATGTGAACGCAGTGAAATATGTGAAGTGTATTGCGGTTCCGGCGTTCGATAAAATTCCTGAATGGCATTTGGGTGTTGGCGGGAAGCCGTGGGTCTTTCTTGATGAAATCATTATTGAATAACAACAAATGTGGCGGAGCCACGAATGTCCCAAGGACGAATGTGGCGGAGCCACGAATGTCTGAAGACGAGGGTAAGAGAAGTTAAGAAAGGGTAAGAAAAGGGAAGATTTGAAAAAAGGTAAGAGAAGTTAAGAAAGGGTAAGAAAAGGGAAGATAAAATATGAGCGAATCGAATATTTTTTTTGAGAAGGGGTTAGCGCAGACGACGCCGTTTCCGTTGGGAATTGAGGTGGAGCGTGCAGAGGGATTGTATGTGTACAAGAAAGACGGTTCGCGGATTATGGATTTTGTGAGTGGTGTTGGAGTGAGTAATCTGGGTCATGGAAATGCGCGCATTCGCGAGGCTATTCATAAGCAGGTAGATAAGCACTTGCACACGATGGTGTATGGTGAATTTATTCAAGAGGCGCAGGACAATGCTGCGCAGAGTTTATTGAAATTGCTTCCTTCCGAATTGAACTGCTGCTATTTCGTGAACAGCGGAACGGAAGCAAATGAAGCGGCCATTAAGCTGGTGAAGCGCGTTACTGGAAGAAAAGAAATTGTTTCGTTCGTGGGTTCATATCATGGAAGTACGACGGGCTCAATGGCCATTAGTGCGAATGAAGTGAAGAAGCAGAACTTCCGTCCGCTCATGCCCGGTGTACACTTCATTCGATTGAACAACTGGGAAGACCTCGATTTCATTACAGAAAAAACTGCGGGTGTTATTCTTGAAACCATTCAAGGAGACGCAGGTGTGCGTATTCCGAATGAAATGTATTTGCATGCGTTGAAGAAGAAATGCGAAGAAGTGGGTGCGCTGCTCGTGTTCGATGAAATTCAATGCGGTATGGGGCGCACCGGGAAAGTGTTCGCATTCGAACACTTCGGCGTGGTTCCTCACGCTATTAC
Organism: Flavobacteriales bacterium; assembly: GCA_947466425.1. Taxonomy (GTDB): domain Bacteria; phylum Bacteroidota; class Bacteroidia; order Flavobacteriales_D; family Sanyastnellaceae; genus CAIZGX01. Next base: position 19,262 of record CANIBZ010000003.1, on the reverse strand, counting down.
GCTCGGAAAAGCTTTAGGCGGAGGAATGCCTATAGGCTGCTTGGTTTCCTCGCAAGAGAACATGCGCGAGCTTTCACACAATCCGTTCCTTGGACACATTAGCACCTTTGCTGGTCACCCGGTTGCTTGCGCAGCAGTGCATGCATTCCTCGAACAAATACACAACGAAGAATTATTGAATCACGCCGAGAAAATTGGACAATTCATTGAAGAAAAATTAAGTCAGCATCCCAACGTTATCGAAATTCGAAGAAAGGGATTGTTCTTCGCCATTGACATGGAGAGTGCTGAAATGGTTCAGCAAGTGGTTGAAGAAAATTTAAGAAACGGACTCTTGAGTTTTTGGTTCTTGTCTTGTCCGTGGAGTTTCCGTATTGCGCCACCGTTGACGATTACCATGGAGGAGGCGGCTGATGGCGTTGCGATAATCCTTGCTTCTATGAATGCCGCTAAATAATTAAAGAATCGCTTTTATTGTTTGAAGAATAATCTTCATGTCGGTAAGAAAGCTTTGCTCGCGGAGGTACTTGAGGTTGAGTTCAAGTTTGGCGGGCATGATTTCTTCGATGTACGTTTTCTCGGGGTCTGAAGAGGCACTGAGGAGTTCGTTTTCACGAACGTATTCAATGCTTGCGAAGTCGGTGATGCCGGGTTTGATGCTTAGGACGTTTTGTTGTGCTTCGTTGTACAACAAAACGTATTTAGGAACTTCCGGACGTGGACCTACGACGCTCATTTCACCCAGAAAAACATTTACCAATTGCGGCAGCTCGTCGATCTTGTACTTCCGAATAAAATAACCACTGCGCGTAATGCGACTGTCTTTCATTCCTACAGTAAGCTGTCCTTTTGATTCTGCGTTTTTTCGCATGGAGCGGAACTTCAACAATCCGAAATTCTTTCCACCTAAACCCACACGTTGTTGAACAAAAAATGGCGAACCGAAATCATCAAAGACAATCCAAAGAGACACAACAAATGCTAAAGGCAACAATACAATGATTAGTCCAAGCGAGAAGCAAATGTCGAACAATCTCTTCATTTCGCTTATTTGATTGCCTTCAGAATGGCATTGGCCACGCGCTCTGCGTCTTCATTCGACAAGTCATAATAAACAGGTAACGAAATTTCGTTCTTGTAGAAATTAAAGGCATTTGGGAAATCGTGAATATCAAAGCCTTGACTCTTGTAAAAGGTGAACAAGGGTAATGGTTGGAAATGTACGTTTAAAGAAATACCCTGCTCAGCAACCTCGCGAATCACAGCGTCGCGCTGATCTTCTGTGAATTTGTTAATGCGAAGCATGTACAAGTGGTGGTTTGAATCTGACCAAGCTGTTTTGAAAGTTGGAAGAATGCACTTCTTATTGACTGCAAGAATGCGATTGTAAATTTCGCAAATCTCTTTTCTTCTGTCTAAACTTTCTTGAAAGCGCTCCAACTCTACTCTGCCGATGGCTGCATGAATGTCGGTCATGTTGCATTTGTATCCAGCTTCAACAATGTCGTAACGCCAGTTACCCGGTTGCATTTTTGAAATCGCATCTTTCGATTGTCCGTGAAGCGATTTGGTATAAATTTCTTGACGAATTTTTTCAGAAATAATTTCATTCTGAAAATTCAAGGCAATGGCTCCACCTTCTGCTGTGGTAAGGTTCTTCACGGCATGAAAAGAAAATCCAGCAACATCGGTCTGGTTCCCTACTCTTTTCCCTTTATACAAAGAACCAAAAGAGTGCGCTGCATCTGAAACAACCAAGGGTCTTCCAAATTTTTCTTGCGGCTTGCTTTTCGGTTTCCATTCAAATTTCTTAGAATAACTCTTCGCCAATTCCATGTAGGCATCGTAATCGACGGGCAATCCACCAACGTCTACAGGCATGATAGCCTTGGTTCTTTCGGTCATGGCGGCTGCCACTTTCTCAATATCCATGTGCGCTGAATTCGGCGCGCAATCGACCATAACAGGGGTTGCTCCCAAATGCACAACCACATTCGCTGTAGCCGCGTAGGTGTATGCCGGAACAATTACTTCATCGCCCGGACCAATTCCAAACCAATACAACACCATCTCCACGGCATTCGTCCACGAGTTCAAACACAAGACAGGTCCCGACTCGCAATACTGCTGAATGTCGTTTTCAAAAGCTCTTGTCTGCGGACCGGTTGTAATCCAACCTGAACGCAAAACTGCGGTTACCGCTTCAATTGTCTTTTCATCGATACGAGGCGGAGAAAAAGGAATGGGTTTCATATGTGCGCGAAATTACGGAATACACCCCCTCAATTTGTTAACTTTACCCCATTAAACTTTTCGCACTTATTACTGTTCTAATCGCATGACATTTCAAATAAACAATAATTTTCCTAAAGGTAAATTTATCCTACTCACCGTTTGTGCTGTGATTTTCGCAATCACGACATTTGCGCAGCCTCAAAACGGCGGAAGACCTGGAGGGGGCGGAACAGGACAGCCTGGAAGACCTGCGGCGAAAGGACGCGTTTATGGAAAGTTGTTCGACGCTCGAACAAACAAGCCTCTTGAGTTCGTGATTTTGCGCGTTTATAAAGAAGACAGTTTGGTGGTGAAGGAAAAGAATCCGCTTGTTTTGGGCGGCGCCCTCTCGCAATCGAACGGAGAATTTACAATCGAAGATTTACCGGTGAATGAAAAACTCACCCTACGCTTTTCTCTGGCTGAAGTGGACGCTGCCTTTTTTGTCTTCAGTTTGAAACCTTCAGGAGGCCCCATGGGACTTATTGAAAAAGATTTAGGCAATCTTAAGCTCACCTTCACTGGACAATTAAATACCGTGACCATAGACGGTGGTGGTCCGCGGTTGGAATTCGATAAACGTATTTACGACGTAGACAAGAATCCCATGAACTCGGGAGGAACAGCGGAAGATGTGCTGAGAAACATTCCTTCACTTCAAGTAGATACAGATGGAAACGTGCAGCTTCGAAATGCTGCTCCACAAATTTTTGTAGATGGAAGACCAACAACTCTGACCATTGATCAGATTCCTGCAGATGCTATTCAACGAGTAGAATTAATTACCAATCCATCTGCGAAGTACGACGCCAGTGGCGGCGGTGGTGGTATTGTAAACATTGTCATGAAGCACAACCGCAGCGCTGGTTACAACGGAAGCATTCGCGCAGGAATAGACAAGCGCGGTCGCGTGAATTCAGGGTTCGATTTTAATTTCCGTCAAGGAAAAATAAACTTCTTCGCGAACACGAATTTCAACCAACGCCGAAGCATTAGTATCGGTACGACTCAACGCGAAAATATTTTTCCTGCTTATTCATTGTTTCAAAATCAATACAGCCGTAACGACGGTTTTATGTTGAACGGAAGAGGCGGATTCGATTGGCTGATAGACAATAGAAACACCCTTACTTTTTCCGCAAACATTATGAAAGGATCTTTTGCACCTTTCGACACGTTGGATGTAAAGACCGACACCCTTGGTGGTGGAATAGGATCTTACTACCGCGAAAGCAAAACCAAACGCGCGTTTCAGAACATTGGAGGAAGTGCACTTTATAAACACCTATTCACAAAAGAAGGAACGGAGTTGAATGCTGACATTAACTACAACCGAATTAAAAGTGTGTTCGATGGTGATTACACCAACATATACAACGACGCGAATGCGACATACTTAATGCAGCACGGAGATGTCTCTCAGTTTTTGGTGACTTCACAAATAGATTTCGAATCGAAGGTAACCGATCGCTTTCGCGTGGAAGCCGGGACACGCGCTTCGGTGAGGGACTTCACCACAGAATACAAAAACAGACAATTTCAAAATGGGGTTTGGACAGACATTACTTCGTTGCAAGTGAACTACCATTATCTCGATCAAGTTTACGCTGCCTATGGAACGGTAGCATTGGATTTACCTACTTGGAAAATCAAAGCAGGACTTCGCGCCGAGAGCAGTGATTACAAAGCAGAGCTATTGAGTAATGGAAGCAATTTCGCGTACAAATATCCAATTGCCCTTTTCCCTTCGTTATTCGTAACCCGTGTCATTACTGAAAAGCAAGACGTTCAATTTGCGTTGAATAGAAAGATTAACCGTCCGAGTTTTATGACACTTTCTCCGTTTACCGACTACAGCGACTCGCTGAATATTCAACGTGGAAATCCGGGGTTGAAACCCGAGTTCACACAATCAGGTGAACTATCTTGGCAATGGATTCCCAATAAGAAAAACACCATTTTAGTTTCGGCGTATGGACGCTATACGACGAACATTACGGTGCGTCAGCAAAACCGTGAACCAAGCACGCTTCATCCGGGAGATACCATTGTTGTCACTTCATACCAAAACGCGAACAGCAGTCAGGCCTTGGGATTGGAATTTGTCTCAAAAAATTCACTCAGTAAATCCATTGAAATAAGTACGAACATAAACGTGTATAACAGTGCCATTGACGGAACGAATCTCGATCCGAATTTGAAAAACAACATCAGTTCGTATTGGATTAAAAGTAACATCACCTACAAGGCACCGAAGAATATTTCCATTCAAGCCATGTTCGATTACAGCAGCAAACGTTCGTTGGAAGTTGGGAGCAGTGAACGTGGCGGCGGCGGCGGCGGTGGCGGAGGAATGGGTATGGGCGGCGGTGGCTGGGGCGGAAGCAACAACACCGTTCAAGGATACATTGAACCAACCTACGGCTTGGACCTTTCTGTTCGAAAAGAATTTTTAGAAAACAGAAGCTTGGTGTTTTCTCTTAGCGCTCAAGACGTTTTACGCACACGTGTGAACATTGTTCACAGCACTTCGCCTTACTTCGATCAGATTACCTACAAGCGTCGCGATTGGCAGATGTTCCGTTTCAACATTTCATGGAAATTTGGAAAGATGGATTCGCAGTTGTTCAAGCGCAAGAACATGAAGTCGAACGAAGGCGGGATGGAAGGCTGATTGGCGAAGCCGAAGATTGGCGGAGCCGAAGATTGGCGGAGCCGAAGATTGGCGGAGCCAAAGATGTTTCACAAGATGCGTAGCAAGATTACTTCGTAAAGAGGAGCATGCGGGATTTCCCTTGTAAATCTTTTTTCAACTCTCCTTTCCAGCCCATTGACTCTCCGAGAGCGAAGGTTTCGGTAGCGTAATTCTCGTGAATTTCGAAGAAGACTTGATTGACTTTTTCACATTGGTTCGCGAGTTCTAGAATGCGTCGGTAAAAAAGTAAAGGGTCGTTTTCCGGAACGAAAAGCGCGAGGTGTGGTTCGTGTTGAACAACGGAGGTGCGCATTTCATTTCCTTCTGAAACAGTTATGTAAGGCGGATTAGAGACGATGCAGTTCCAATTTCCTTCAGGAAAATTTTCGGCTAGAATATCCACTTCCTTCCACTCTACTTCCAACTGTAATTCAGTTGAATTTCTTTGAGCCACTTGCAAGGCGTCTTTCGAAACATCTACTCCGCATACGTTCCAATTCGGTTGTGCTTTTTTCAAAGCGAGGGCTATGGCGCCGGAGCCGGTTCCGATGTCAAGAACCGAATGATTATTCGGTTTTATGGTCTCTAGTATCCATCTCACCAACTCTTCGGTTTCTGGACGCGGGATAAGCACAGAACTGTTCACGTGCAAGTCCATTCCGAAGAAATAAGCGGAACCCAAAACATATTGCAAGGGTTCGTGCTGGGCAATGCGCTTGGCGGCTTTGTAAATCAAGAGCATCTGCGATTCGCTGACGGTGTCGTTCGCTTTCACCACCAAGTCTGCAGCAGAGAAATTCAAATAATGTCTGAACAATTCGTTCACGACATTTCGCGCTTCTCTCGCATCGTAAACCTCTCCTATTCGCTGAAGCGCGAATTCTTTCAGCGTGCTTATTTTGTTATTCGGAAGAATGTGGTTCATTTCACGAAGAAGAATCCGTATCCTTTTCCACCCACTTTCAACGTGTAAGAATTAGAACCTAGATCAGTTCCAACAACCTCCAATCCGTCTGTACTCACCTTTCCTTTCCAATACCCTGGAAGCGTAATGTTCACATTGCCTTCGCCTTTCGCGAAGACTGCAATGGAAATTTTGTCAAGGTATTTTCTTGCAATAACCAAGGCCTTCTCGTCGGCTTGCAACACATAAGTTTCTCCGTAAATCAAAGGCAAATTCTTTCTTCTCAGCTTTACTAATTTCTGAGTTGAAGTGCGAAGCGCCGTCTCTTCGCTGTTCAACTGATCGAAGCGCATCATGCGGCGATTGTCAGGATCATTTCCACCCGGCATTCCAATCTCATCTCCGTAATAAATGCAAGGAATTCCAGGAACCGACATTAAGAAAGCGGTGAGCTGCTCCAAGCGAACATACCCAACATTGTCTTTGTGCTCAATCTTGCGCGACCATCCGGCTTGCTTTGCGTTCTCTTCAAACTTCACACTTCCATCGGCATATGAAATGAATCGCGCGCGGTCTTGATTCCCGGTGATGTTTCCCATCATGTGGTGCGATCCGTAATACTTTGCGCTTTCTTGAATGACTCTTCCCAAATTCGCAAAGCTCGTTTCTGGTTTGGCGAAGGCATCTACTGCCGCGTCGTACAAATTAAAATCGAACTGCGCATCCATTTGCTCACTTCCAATGTATGATTGAATCAACTCAGGGCTTCCGTAGGTTTCTCCAATTTGAAAAACATTCTTTCCGCTTGCTTTCACTTTCGAAGTGAGTGTTGTCCAGAATTCTGTGCGGATGTGCTTCGTAGCGTCGTGACGGAATCCGTCTAGGTCGTAATTCGTTACCCAAAACATGGCAGTGTCTGTCAATGCACTTACCACTTCAGGTTTCGCGAAATCCCACGTTGGAAGGAAGACATCGAACCAGGTGGTCAAACGCTGATCGTCCCAACGTTCGGTGTTCATGCTTCCATCTGGAAGATACAACGGCGTGACCCAATCTTTGTGTTCTTTGATTAACGGATGATCTTGATGCACGTGATGGGCCACGTAATCGAGATAGACATTCATCTTGTGTTTGTGTGCGACCTTCAATAAGTTTTTGAATTCTTCTTCTGTCCCGAAACGATCGTCAATGGTTCGAAGCGAAGTTGGCCAGTAGCCGTGGTATCCGCTGAACATGCTTGTGTCTCCACCTTTGTCCCACAAGCCCCAAGCGCCTTCTGCATTCTTAGTAATGGGTGAAATCCAGATGGTATTCGTTCCTAACTTTTTGAAGTATCCATCTTGAATGGCTTTCGTAATCCCAACTAAATCACCCCCTAAATTATTTGCGATGGGTTTAATGCGCGCGTCATTTGTTGGACGATCGTTTTCTTTTTTTCCATTTTTGAAACGATCGACCATGGCGAAATACATGACTGTGGCGCGGGTGTCTTTTCTTTTTAGTTGGAAGGGTTTTTTCACGGGTCTTCCATATGAAAGTGGAATGAGCACATCGTTGAAGAGTTGATTTCCGTCGTGTGCATAAGCACGAATATGCGAGCGTTTCAACTTCCACGCCTTCGCAGGAATATTGAAATGCAATTCCCATTCGCTCAAGTATGGCTCTTGCACGTGCACAATGGAAACAGGAATGCGTTGATTCTCGAAATAGATTTGCGCGCCTTTCGGTTCGCTGCTGCAATAGATGATTATTTTCTTTCCTTTTTGAGAAAGGACCTCCAAGGTTGGTTTAGGAGCCGAAGGAATTTCAATGAAACTGTTTTCTCCGCCAAGTCCGTTCGGCATTTTATTCTTGTTGTTCGCGTCGAGCAGTTCGTCTGTCCCGTTTTCCCAAATGCGATAAGGATACAATCCTGGCTCTAAAAACAACTCAACGCTGTAGGTTCCGTCATCGTTGCGTTTCAAAGGAGTGGCATTCTTATTCCATCCATTCATTGCTCCAGCAATAAAAACAGAATTCACATTTTTTTCAAAAGTTGGAGTGTATGTAAAGACTACTGATTTCTTCGCTGAAGCGAAAACGGGAATGTCATATTCATTGGTCTTCGTTTCAATATTTAAATTGAAAACGGGCTCGTAGTTACCTGCTGGGAAGACCACTTCGCGCGATGAAGACAGATTTGTTTTGTCGTAAGGACTTGTGGAGATGCTTAACACATCTTCCGGATGAACGATGTAATTCGAAACGGGAATGCGGGTGTAGGTAGTTGGAAGATGAATGGGAGAAGCCAGTCCGGGTAGCTCTGCTACTTTTTTATTCTTGTTTAATATGCTGCATGAAGAAAGAAGCGCAACACCAATAAAAAAAGATATCCATTTTTTCATAGTGCGAAGATAAATCGTCCTATGCGGAGAGCGGTACTTTTCACTTATCTTTCCGCTATGAAATTGAGACGCCTCACATCGCTTCTGTTTTTAGTTTGTATTTCTTTCGCTGTTCAAGCGCAGTATACAACGAATCCTATGCTCAATACTGCATGGACGAGCTTCGGCCTTGGCGCTAATAGCTCCGATAATCTGTCTTACCAATTGTTTGCTTCGAAATCGAAATACGAAGAAACGGTTTCAACAACGTTACGCGCGGCCTATTCTCAAGAACTTATTTCAGGAACCGACGACAGTATTTTTTTTAGGAAAAACAGATCGTTGGAAGTTGGCATCTTGTGGGGACAGGTGTGGGGAAGGAAAAACATGTTCTTGGCGGCAAGCGCCGGAATGGGATTAACGCTTCGTCTATATGGAGACAGTGCCATGCAAGTCATTGATCAGTTTGTTTACAAAGCTGGAGCAACCATTGGTGTTCCCGCGCAAATTGAAATGGGATATCTTTCCAAGAAGGGCGGACTATCGCTCATGTTTGTTGGCAATTGGAATTTTCGTGAGCCTTATTATGGCGCTTTGATTTGTTACACAAGGAAGTTGAGCTTGAAGTAATGAAGAAAGACATTCAAACCAAAGAAGATATTGTACAGCTTGTAGACGTGTTTTATAATCGCGTTCTTCAAGATGAAAAACTTGCCCACTTCTTTGCGCATTTGGACTTCGAAACACACAAACCGAAGATGGTTCACTTCTGGTCTTTCGTTTTATTGGATGAACCGGGCTATACCACAAACGTCTTCGACAAACATGCGAACTTACAGGCAAACTCTTCCGACTTCAACGAATGGGTATCCCTGTTTCATGCTACTGTGAATGAATTGTTCGAAGGTGAAAAAGCCGAAGCAGCTAAGTTTCGCGCAACCACTTTAGGTTATACCTTTGGTTCTAAATTAGACGCACTGAACAACCAATCATGAAAAGCTTTTTTGTTTCCATTTTTGTTTTACTTTCCTTCAACTTGCAAGCTCAACTGCTTTTTCAAGGCGGGGCGTTCTATCAAGAGTCACCTGATATAAATTCGGCTATTGACATCTATAATAACAGACACACTAACAATTCCGGCGTATTAGAACATCCCATTCGAGGATATAGCGGAAGCCTGGGATATTGCATTCCATTAAATAAAAAACGTTCACTCTATTTAGCACCGCATGCAACATATAGGACAAGAACATCTGAATTATTGGCCGAAGATTCTCTTCGACTCGATCTTCAAGAGATTCAATTTGGCCTTCAATTTATTACAGGACCGAAAGCTTGGTTCAGTCCAGTTGCAGCCGGACCTATAGGCACACGCTTCTTTTTATTTGTTGAAGCAGGTATGAATGCGAGTCGAATGACCGTTCAATTTACAGACAGTACAAAAATATCTTCCTCGAATATTCAAAGCATTGCACCTTATGTTCAAGCCGGACTTGGTTATCGCGCTTTGGTTTTCGGAAAGCATTTGGTTATTACTCCCCGGGCTTCTTTCACCGGGTATTACACACAACGCTTTCGAGATGCAGCGAAAATTCTAAACAAAGATGAGGTGTATTTGAAATTCCCGAAATCGCCGCTAACTCAGGCGTATTATGTCGGGGTTGAATTCGCCTGGATTTTCAACAAGAAAAAATAAAGACAAAACAAAAAACCATTTCTTTGCGTTACTGTATTATGGCAATGAAAAAACTCGCACCCCTTTTTTTCTGTTTTTTAATCATGGCTTCGAATAGCCAAGGCCAAACTTGTGCCGAAGTAGAGCAAAGACTTCTCCCACTTTACACTTCCTTAGTGCAGGGAAATGAAGCAAATGCTATTGAACAATCTGAAAACATTATTGATGAGCTTGAATTGGCCTCTGCCAACCCCGATTTTTTCTCCTATCCTTTCGAATCTATTCGCATTTTCAAGCCGGTTTCTTCAGATGGATCTTTGCGTGTTTTTACTTGGAACTATTTGATCGATGATGGAGCACCTCTTTATTTTGGCTGTCTCTTTCACAAACCGAACAAAAAGGAATCACCCATTTTAATTAGATTCAAGTATAAGCCTTCCACCCTTTCTAAATGGGAAACAAAGGTTTATGCAGATGAAAAATGGATCGGAGGACTTTACTATGCAATTGCGCCAATGAAAAATGGAAGGAAAGACCCCTTTGCCTACGCACTCTTGGGATTCGATTCAAAGGATAATTTAACAAATTACAAACTCATTGAAATTCTAACCATCAACGGCTCAAACTGTAAGTTCGGGGGGAATTTCTTCAATGTAAAAGATAAAAATCCTAAGCGAATCGTTTTTGAATACGGCGATCAGGTTACCTGTTCCTTGAAATACTACGACAGAGAACAAATAATTATTGTAGATCATTTGGCACCTCGGGAAACAATTTACGAAGGGTTTTATCCTGAATACGGTCCAGACGGCACATACGACGGTTACAAATTGGAAGAGGGGAAATGGAAATATTATCCAATTATTGATGTTGCTCCTTTCGTTGATAGCCAGCGTATTCCTTATAATAATCCTAGGCCATAGGTTTTTCAGTATTTATCTCACAACGTGAAGTCGAATAACACGACCATCCATCTTCAGAAAATAAAATCCTTCAATTAGTTTTTCAATGTTCAGCAATTGATTAACAACAGCGATTCTCTCGCAGAATACTTCTCGCAAGGTGCATCGGCAGGAAAGAACTCGGTTATGTCCCACACATTTCCATTAATGAATTTGTATTCATACGAACCCGCTAACGGTTTGGCTCGACATATCTACTTGGAACGTCACTCCGAAAGCAAAGCTTTGGGTGATCGTTACAAACGTCGCAATGAAAAACAACATACCGCGCTTTACCATAATCCTTTAAATTAATTCGGAAGGAAAGGTATAGACGAGTTGATGAAACAAAAAGGGAATTAGTTTAATAAGGTAGCAATAGTCTTCATTGCCAACATCATTTGATTACCATCCTTACACTTTACAAATCCGTATTGAGAATAAAAATCTTCAGCCGCCTTGTCAATAGGGTCAACAATTACAGCCAAGGATGCAATATTTAAACTCGCATCATGTGCACGCTCAAGTGCATTCATTAAAACAAATTCACCTAACCCCTTTCCCTGAAATTTCAAGTCAATAGCCAAACGTCCAAGTAGAGTAGCAGGAATTTTAGAATAATTCCGTGGAGCACTCACCTTAATTGTATTTGGAATTGCATCGGCATTAATTGCGAATGAAGATAGCGTGTAATACCCGATTAAATCGCGCGTATAGTCATCGTTCAAAACAAAACACACCGACAATTTCTTTCGCATATCCTGTCCAGCTTGAACAGTTAGATAGCGATTCAGCGCTTCATTTCCACAATTGAATTTCTCAATCGCGTGTTTTTTCTTGTCAAGAATCTCCATTACTTCTCAGCTACCATAGAAAGTTTTCGGTAGTTAGCATAAGCTTTCTTGAGCTTAGCGTTTGGCTTTGGCGCGTTGGTGATTAAATCGACAAACATGACAGCGTCTCTTTTGCTTAAAGTTATTGCAGCTTGTTGATTTACCACTTCGGAAGCCTTAGCCTGAATGGTCTGTACAATAAAATCACTAAGGCTTCTATGCCCAGCAAGTTGTGCAGCGTTTTCGAACAGCTCCTTTTGCTCAGATGTGAGTCGCACTTCAATTCGTGACGAAAGATTCTTCTCCGTTTTCATAATTACAAATGTACGGCAAAATTCCGTACAAATAAATTAAAGCCTCCGAATTTCTATCGACTGAAGGCATTTGATGTAGCGTCTTCCCGATTTAATATCTTTTGCAGAGAGGAAGACCATGCGTTGCTCGAGGTCTTGCATTTTCTTGCCTTTCATTTCAGTAATGAAGTAGAGGAAATTTCCAGCCTCGGTGTTGTAGATTTCGTTCCAAGAAAACACCACGCGGTATCCGTCTGAAGCGGTGAAGACGAAAAAGAATTCGTTTAGTTCTTTGGGCTTTTCGTATTTGAATTTCACTTGACTCAGCGCCTCTTTCAGCGACACCCCCTTCATGTTCTTGAGGGTATCTTTCACTTCACCATTGTGGTTGTAGATTAATTGATCAACCACGATTTCTTGTTTCATTTGTCCCAACGATTCAAGCGTAATCGTCGTTTCTTTTTCTATTTCTCCAAAAACACGAATGCTAGTTGTTGGCGTCAATTTCGTTTGCGCCATGGCAAGCGTACTGAAACAAAAAAGGAATGTTATTGCGAAGAAATTTTTCATCGTGATAAAAGTAATCCATTCTTACCCTCTCTTACCTTTTCTTAACCTCTCTTATCTTCTTTTACCCTTTATATAATCGGCAATTATTTAATAATGGTCATTCGTATATTTGCACCATGTATTGCGCTCAAAAAAACTTTTTTAAATTTTTAATCATTTCGCTTATCGCATTGTGCCAATTCAGTGCATTCGGTCAGCTCGAATACGAGTCTCTTTTTGAAAAAAATCAATTCGATAAAATCAACAAGAAGGTACTCAAAGATTTAACTAAAAAACCGTCAGAGCCCTTTTTGCTTTATACCGCTGCATTTTTATATTCTCAGAAGGAATTTAGCGGCTATGACTATTTTAAAGCTTATACCTATTGCGAAAAAAGTCTCTATGCTTTTAAAAATACAAATGATAAGAAAACGATTAAAAAAATTCAGGAGAATACGCTCTCTGCTAATACCCTTCAGAGCCTTTCCCAACACATCTGCTCAATGGAGCTAAGCGAACTGTGCAATCAAAAAGATTTCAAAAGAGCGCAGCGCTTCTTGGATGAATTTAAAAATGCAACTACTAGCGAAAAAAATAAGGCGGAGATTATTCGTGACGAAATGGCTTTAAATATTGCAAAAGAAAAGCAAACTGTAGAAGCATTCGACTATTTCATTTCCACCTATCCGAAATCGACATTTATTAACGACGCCATAAAATTAAGAGATAGAAAAGCACTGGATATTGCTAAAGCAACCAATTCAATTGGAGAACTTGATGATTATTTGAATAAATACCCACGAAGTATTTACCTCGAAGAAGGAACAAATTTCAGGGACAATCTTGCTCTAGCCGACGCTAAAAAAATAGACACAGAACTTTCCTTTACTCAATTTATAGATAAATACCCTCGAAGTATTTACCTTAAAGAAGCAAAGGAATTACGAATTGAGTCTGCTTATCGCGAGGCCAAGTTAGCTGCAACTACCGATGCTTACAAGGCATATTGCATGAGCTACCCCAGCAGCAAGTACTACACGGAAATAAATAGAATGTATAACGAAATAATATTTCGAGATGTTTTAAAAGTAAAAACCTTTTCCGCACTATTCGATTATGTTAGGCAAAACCCTAATTCTCATTTGTTGAATGAGGCTACTGCTGAAATGAACCGACTTCACTACTTCGAGAATTGCTCGGGATCAAAAGGGGATTTATTCAAATACGTGAAAAATTTCCAAGACAAATTCTCGTATTCTCAAGCGCTAGACACTTTACATTCCTATTTTCAAGATTATCAAGATTATGACGTCTGTGAATTTATTTTAAGTGAATTACCACACAATAAATTCACCGATGAATGCGAAGAATTCATTCTTGATGCCGCAAGAAAATCTGGCGACTTCAATTTAATTAAAGAAATAACAAAAAACCACGGCAAATATTTCCAACGAATATATTCTGGGCAAGATGAAACGGAATTTGCTAAGCAAGAGCAGGACCTACATATGGAAGTTGGGTGTAATTATGCAAACGAATATGCTTACGATCTATTCATTCAAGAAAGATCAAATACCGATCTTGGCTTCGTAGCCCTTCAGCGGATACTTGAAGAAAGTTTAACTCAAAAGAAATTTCAAATCGCGTCAAATAAGCTGAGCAGTTATCGCAGCTCCTTTTCAGAGCTTCCTTATTCAAGTTGGATCAATGAGCTTGATAGCATTTTGAATGCTTCAAGTCAAAGCATAACAATTTCTGCAGAAAAGGACATCAATAGTATTAATGAAGAAATGAACCCCATACCATCGTTTGATGGAAAGTCACTCTTCTTCTGCGGAAAGAGCCGAAAAGACAATATTGGCGGTGAAGATATTTTTGTTTCACAAATAGGAAAAAGTAAAACCTTCGCCAACGCGAAAACAATAAAAAGCATTTGCACAAGTAACAACGAAGCTCCAGTTTCTATTAGTGCCGATGGAAATACCTTACTCACCTGGTCTTCCAACGGAAGTGGTGATATTTACTTTTCGAGTAAACTAGCAAGTGGAGAGTACTCACCACCCATGCCCTTTCCATCACCCATAAATTTACCATATTCCTATGAAGCTGACGCTATGTTAACAGCAGACGGCAAAGGAATTTTCTTCATTTCTAATCGTGAAGGAGGATTTAATTATTCTTCCACCAATTCCACTGTCACGTTCCACGGGGACAATAATTATTCAACAGACATTTATTATTCCTATTTGCTTCCTACCAATCAATGGTCTGAACCCGTTTCGTTAGACGGCAATATAAATACACCTTACGCTGAACGAAGCCCCTATTTTCATCCCGATGGAAAAACACTTTATTTCAGTTCCGATGGTCATGGTGGATTGGGACGTATGGACGTGTTCAAAACAACTCTTATTTCAGAAGGCGATTTCATTCATTGGCGAGCAATTGAAAATTTAGGGAAAGAGATCAATACACCACGAAACGACTGGGGATTTAAATTTTCTACTGATGGAACCAAGGCCTTTTTCTCGAGTGAATCCGGTCAAAAAAGCGAGTCAAGCGTCATTCTTTTGCTCGATGTGTCGGGAAGTATGTCGGGAACCAAAATCGAATCACTCAAAACTTCCGCAAAAGAAACCGCAGATTTTTCCATTCAAAATAATTCAGAAATTGCAATTTTAGCGTTTGATGGAACTATACAAACTCCCATTAACTTTTACCTTCCCTTTACAAAGGACTTAAAAGTTATCTACTCGTTTATAGACGGATTGAACGCTGGAGGGGGAACACCCATGTACCAAGCTTACGCAGAAGCTTGTCAATATATGCGCAATTACGCATCATCTGCTTCCAAATCGAAATCGATTATTTTGATGACCGACGGTGTTGCAGACCAAAGCGTGCCCTTGCAGAATAAACTTCAAGAAACAAAAAGCAAAGGACTTATTTATCCAACACAATGCATAGCCCTAGAAGTGCCTCAGAACAGTCAGGCATATATTGACCTGAATACCATAGCCATTTTCTCAAAAGGAAAATTATTCCATGCTGAACAAGCAGCTCAATTGAATGTGGCCTTCGCTGAGGCCAGCAAAGAAATTTACAGCTTCAATTCCCAAACTACGAACAGGGACATTTACTCTATTGAATTACCGATTTACCTGCGTCCTGGAATGGTAGCAACCATATCAGGAAAGTTAAAAGACAGCAAAGACCAACCTGTATCGGCTAAAATGAAATGGGAAGATCTTGAAACGAATAAAGAAGTTGGCGAATCGAAATCTGACCCTACCGACGGTTCTTTCTTCATTGCATTACCAGTTGGAAAAAATTACGGCTATTTTGCCGAGACCGAAGACTATTATCCACTTTCAGGCAATGTAGATTTGCGAAAAGAAACCAAAGGAATTCAAATTGTTGAAGAATTTAAGCTTGTGTCTTTCGAAGAATTAAAATCGAAGAACGCATCAGTAACCATTAACAACGTGTTCTTCGATTTCGGGAAATATGACTTGCTAACAACCTCCATTCTTGAACTGAATAGATTCGCAAATATCATTAACACTTTCCAGCGTAAAATTGAGATTAGCGGTCATACCGACAATGTTGGAGACGATACTAATAACCTTGTCCTCTCTGAAAAAAGAGCCGAAAGTGTTCGGAATTATTTGATATCTATTGGATGCAGTTCAGAATTACTTATTTCTAAAGGATACGGTGAATCTAAACCCGTACATTCGAACGATACCGATAACAACAGAGCTAAAAACAGACGTGTTGAATTTAAATTCATAGACTAACTTTTATTATGAAAAAAATACCTATAATTCTTTCCCTACTTTTCTTTTTTACAACCGCAATCGCTCAGAAAAAAGACATTTCTAAGATCTCCAAAAACACGGCTCAAGGAAAATATGCCGAAGCACAAAAACAGCTCGATGAATACAAAGCTGAAAATGGGCAAGACGCGGCGTATTTGTTTTTCCTAGTTCAAAATAAAATAGCACAGCCCCTTGAGAAATTGGAACTAAAAACGTGTGTTTCCCAATTACAAGAAAGTGCTCGAACGTTCAATTCACTGAACGAAAAAGACCGCGAATATTATTGTAAAAAACTAGCATTCTGTGAAACTTCTTCCGCCAATAGTTTAAAGGATGTTCTAAAACTCTATTGGAACACCGTTCAAAAAGAGAGAAATCTCGAAGAGATAAAACAATTTCTTACTGAATTTCCCAATCAGGATTTTCAATCCGAAGTAATCCAACTTCGAGATGAACTTGCGTTTTCTAGTATTCAGAACTCTACCAACGAGGATGATTTTAAGTCGTACATTTCCAAATACCCATCTTCAGCGTTCAAGAATAAAGCTCAACAAAAACTTGAAGAGCTTGCCTATGCTGCTGCCGACTCTAAAAACACCGTTGGAGAATTTAAGGTTTTTATTCAACTCTACCCCAATTCCACTCTTGTATCCAAGGCTCAAGAAAAAATTCTAGACCTCGAATGGAAAAGCACGAAAGAAGGAAACGATTTGGCTATGCTCAGAAAATTCAATTCCGAACATGCGAATTGCATTTACTCAACAGAATGTAAAAAACTAATAGCCACTGGCGAATGGCGTATACTCAGTTCCAGCGAAGACGTAAAAGCAATTGAAGAATGGGCTGTAAAAAACGCTCAGTATCCAGAAGCATTGCTAGCGAATGCAAAAGCACGCGAACTAAAAGACTTTGTTTTACCCTACATTACTAAGAATAGAACATTTAAATTCTTTTATGTTCTAGATAAAAAAATAGACGAGACCAATGAGTACAAACAAGTCAGTCGCCTAGACAATGGAAATTTCGTAGTTCTTCAAAACAATTTAATTGGAATGGTTGACAGAAAAGGCAAAGTCATTTTGACTCCGCAGTTTCTGAAATTTGAAAAAACAAAATCCAACTTTCTTGCTTTTGGGAACAATAAATACCAATTATTCAATTCAAGTGGAACACTCATTAAAGAACTGAACTATAAATTCATTTCAACATTGTACAACAACAACTACAAATACTGTATAGTTTGGAATTTAGTTAATGGCATCAAAAAATGTGGTATTATCGATTCCGAAGGCAATGAGATTATCCCTGTCAAATATGATTACATCGAAGAGATAAAATCTGGGTTCTTGCTTTACACCAAAGGAAAGCCAAAAAATCTTTGTGACCTCGTAAGGGAAGATGGAAAATTAATCTTAGGGAAAATTGAAACGGCTTATTGTAACCTTGAAGGTTATTATGTTTTTCAACGAAATAATAAAAGCGGAGTTGTTTCATCTTCCGGAAAGATATTGGTTCAACCTATTTATTCATACATCACCATAGACGAGCCTAACCAGTTTGTCGTTAACTCAGGCAACAATCAGAGAAGTATTGTTGATTCGACTGGAAATGAACTTTTGCGCAGTGGGAATTACAACGCCCTTTATCATATTTCAAATGGCATTTATCGCGTAGGTGACTATGAATCATTTAATTTATATGATGCCAAATCCGGCAGATATTTTGGGTCTTCGGGATACGAAAGTGTGAATTCGTGGTCTAGCCCCAATTATCTGATACTTCGCAAAGGAAAAGAACTAGAAATTATTGAAACAGCTACGCGCAAATCAATTAAAAAAACCAATATCGAAGATCACTCTTCTGAAGATGAATACGAAGGTGACGGATATGATGGGGAGGGAGAAATGTCAATTTCGGAGTATTCCTCCACTGAATTCGATGAGTACCTCAAACCTGAATTCTCAGCACCAACGACGGCCTATATAAGCGGAAGTTACGAAACAAGTCGCCCCTATTCAGTTTCTAAATACGGCAACGCAGACGAACTTGGAAACCCTATTCTAATTGATAACACTTCTGGCGCGGCAACGGTCTATACTAATTATTATAATGTTGTTCCTTTTACTAATGAAGTAATAGGTCTACAACAAAATGCAGAAGGTCTTTACAAACTAGTAGACCCAAACAATAAAACCATTCAGGAATCTGTCTCTTGGGCTTACGGTTTATCGGATAACGAAATTGTTTACAACACAAACGTAGGAAGTTCAAAAACTTCTTATTTACTGAATACAACAACCAATAAATCTAAAGAACTCGGAGTAGACATTTCGAATTACACGCGATTAGATGACTATAGCAGATACACCTACAAAGACATATTAATTTACGAGCTTTCAGACGGAACTAAACTTTACGACAGCAACATCGATTTCAACAAGTACGAATCCGATCTGTTAAATTCAAAGGCATCAACTAATTACTACAACAAGAATTATTCTGAAGCCATTCGCCTTTACCAAGAGAGTTTAAAACTGGTCCCTCGAAATTTTGGCTTATACACGAATATATCGAATTGTTATCGCGACAACTACCAATACTCCGATGCTTTGTATTGGGTGAACAGAGCTATAAACGAAGACCCTGTGTTCAATGAATACTATTACACCGCGCGCATAGCGATTTATGAAAAACAAGATAATAAATATGCCATGGCTTTAGAATACAACACATTAGCTGCAAATTCGAAATATTTAAGCCTATACTACTATCGATTATCTGGCTATTATTACAACCAAACGAATTATTTCTACGAAACCATCCGAGTTTGTAACGAAGCACTTTCAAAGAATAAAGGTTTACAAAAAGATAGTAATAAAGCAGGATTATATAATAACCTCGGAAACGCACATTT